>JABLXJ010000006.1 GCA_013178125.1 Bacillota bacterium
TCGTAAAGATCAATGAGATCCAGGCGTTCCGGCAGTGGGTGGAGGCGCGTCTTGCGAACAAGGGCGCACTTCAATCGGAAGACTTCGCCAGAGTGCAGGAGATCGCTTCTGACTATGTGAGCCGGAATATAAGGTACTTCGTTTTCGATGTCGTGGAGGTCACGCCGGAGACGCGCTTCGTGGAACCTATAGTCTACAGATTCAAAAGCAAAGAGCTCTTCTACCCGCTCAAGACGACCAATACGTTCGGTGGCGAAGGCCAGATAGACCTCGTGGTCGTGGCGCCCGGCACGTTGTGCGACCCGCTCTTCCAAGAACCCCTCTACACAGAAGATAGATTCTCTCCGTGCTGCGGCATATGCGGCATATGGCCCGACGGAACGTGGTGCTCGCCGTTCGCAAGCACATCCGAGCAGGTCGCGAAGGGCGAGCTGAAGTCGGTGTACAGTGGCGCTGAGGAGTTCTTCAAGGCCCACGAGGCCGTGTTCATGCAGCTCGTCCGGTACAAGGGGCCGTTCAAGTTCAATGACGATGTCAGGATAGACATCTCGCGGGCACCGCGGCGGGCGTATCAGGTGTCGACCGACGAATGGTTTCCCGATGACATCTTGAGGGACTCAGATTAGCCTACCTTTCCGAGATAAAATAAATAATGGAACCCGGTGAGGGTAGGCGACGTGGTGACGCGGATGCCGTGGGCAACTTTCGCCGTGGAGGTCGCCAATGCCATGACCGCGCTTTCTTGATGGAGGCGTTTTTGCGAGGCGTGGGGTGCAACTGGTTCGTGGCGCTCCCTGTGTGGATGGCCTTCAGCGCCGAGGACGTTACGGGGAAAATGCTGGCCATCTGGTAGCCGATCATGGCCTTCGTGGCCATCGGTTTCGAGCACTCCGTGGCCAATATGTTTTTCGTGCCCCTCGGCATCTTCGCGGGCACCGACCCAGCATACATTGCGTTCGCTCGGACAGCCCAGGCCCTTGCGACGCGGGTTCCGGTCTTGCATGCAACCTGGAAACATTCTTCGTGCGTAACATCGTCCGTTCGTTTTCCTGATTCGCGATCTCCGTTCAGGAAGCATCTTGTTCATTGGCAGGTTGGCTAATCCCGCGCAGAATCCCGCAAAGTAGGTGCATTGTGAGAGGGTGTCAGTATGATAAATGTGCCGGGTAGTGAAACAACGCATAGCACGAACGTTTTGTCTAAACAGGCAAGAGAGGAAGAGGAATCGATATGTCTACACGACAAAGTCGTTTAGGGATTCGTGGGGGAGAATTCATGAGGATGTTCCTTGTTCTTGCCATGGTTTTAGGTGTTTCGTCTTTTGCCCCAATATCCTATGCCGGGTACTCCAGTGGCCCGAGCCAAACGGAAGAAGAGGTCTTACAAGAACTCCTGATGGGTCCGACAAAATTTATAATTAGAGTATCCAGTAACGGCTGTACGGATAAGAATTCCTTCAAAATCGACGTGAAAAAGGAAGTAGGGTTATCCCCGAAAGCACCGCATTATCTTCTGACAATCATCCGGATCCGACCTGATGAATGTAAGGCGATAGTAGATGGTGGAGTTTTACTTCTATTTGACTTAGAAACGGATCTGGGATTAACAGGCGATTTTACCTATTCCATCACAAACCGGGTATATTCATTGTCTCGAACTCAACCTTCAGAGAACTCTTTATTCTCTATTATCGAAAAATACTTCACTTTAGAATTTCCCAAGCTCAAAGAAGTAAGACCGGAACCGTTTACTAAATTCATAATGGACCATGATTATTTTACCTGCTACCTCCCGGACCGTTGGAAGTTGGAGCGGGACCGGGAAGGCGATGAAAAGGCCGGTATTTTCGAGGTCCACCTGACGATGCCGGAGAAGGCCAAACCGGAAGACGGCGAGCGTTATTTCTTTCCCGACCCCCTTATTTACGTGGGATATTACAGTAAGAACAACCGGCAAAATGAGACTTATGAAAGTTTTATCAAGGATTATGAGGAACTGCTCCTGAAAAGGGAGGGTAGCAACCAATCCCGATATGAGAAGCCGAAGGAAATCAAATTCAACGGAAGAGAAGCTAAAGAAATAACCTATGAAGTCTACCAGGAGATACAGCGCGGGCCACTGGTTACGATCAAGTATTGGCTAAAGGCCAGGTTCATTGTGGTCAAGGGCGAGGAAGGTTTTTATGTGCTCGCCTATAAAAGCCCAAAAAAGTTTTACGATAAATATTTACGTATTTTCGAAGAGGTGGTAGGGACATTTAAAATTGGCGAAACGAATCCATGATCGACCCATCCAGGCGTTTGGCCATTACTTCTAGCCTATCAGGGAAGACATCGACTAGCATATAATAGTCAGCTACCCCACGGCTAAAGCCGGGGGATCGTGATGAGCAAGCCCGGAGCCGACCAGCCTCAGCCACTAGACACAAGCCTGAGGGGGCTACGTTATCCAGGTCATGACACCCTGGGGTGCGTTGCCAGCCCCAGGCCCTGTCGTTCGGCATTAAACAGGCATACGGGGTCGAAGCCAGTATGCCGAACATCATTGGCGAGGCAAACATTACCCCGAAAAGGGGGCTCTATATGAGCAAAGTCTTTGGCCTCTGGTTCTTCGCTATTTTGTGTGGGTAACCACCTAAAAAGTGATATGATAGTCCCAAGGTGGTTATCATGCGAGACACTTCTTCTCCCGGGCGCGCCTTATTATTGCATGAAGGATTGACCGGAGGGATTGAGGGTTTATGATCCTTGATATAGCTTCGTAAGGCGAATTTAGGTTGGATACCCTGAAACATCAAAAGCGAAGCTCAAACCTTTCTTGCCACGCATAAGGTGTGGGATAAGAAAGTATCCAATGTCAGCTTCATCCGCTCCACACGATGTCTGCCATCAGCATTGTCTATCGGGAACAGTGCTGGCCATTAGCACTGTTCGTTGGGAATAGTGCTGACCATTAGCATCATCCGCCAGTAACAGTGTTAGCCATTAGCATTGTCCGCCGAGAACGATGCTAGCCATTAGCATCGTCCATCGAGAACAGTGTTAGCTATTAGCATCATCCGCCGGGGACAGTGCTTGCCATCAGCATCGTCATCGTCCGTCGGGAATGATGCCTGCCACCAGCATCGTTGCCCATCCCAAGGGTTATGCGTGCTAAGAAAAAGCCTCCCCGGGTATAACAATGTACCCCAAGAGGGCTCATGGTAGTCCTTTTAGAAACCAGGAAATCGTCGGACTATCGGTTCAAAAGATCTCTCGAGGGCGATTAGCCTCTCTAACTATGCTCTACTCGATCCTATTTCCAGGCCCGGGCCAATTCAGATGTAGTCATGAACCCGGCCCCTTCTTCTTTGAGATCCCGGATCAGATTTCCGAGTTCCATGAGGGCCTTATCCCCGCAATTTCTCGTTATGAATTCATCGGGCATGACGCTACCTTCTCCATAATGGATAAGCCCCCCCGGCATCTCGACAAACTCCCAGGGGTGCATATAAAAGCAGAGAACCACAGGGAGCGATCTCTCTTTCAAATAACTGATATAGTTTCTAACGTGAATCATAAGTTTATCTGCTCCATCTGTTCTAAAGAGGGGCCACTGATCCCGATCACGGCCGAACTCATCACGGCTTTCCATGGACATATCGGCGAAATTGGGTATTTCAAGCAGCCTCATATCGCCTTCCTTGGTCCAATCGTTCCTACTCGGGTGGTACGGGATCAGCCTCTCCCTGTAATAATAAAGAGGGTAAGAGGCGTCCGCAAGAAACCCGAGATCCTCCAGGGCATTTACCACGGCCGTGCTACCCCAGAGTCGAGGGCATCTGAAAGACAAAACCTCCTTGCCGACAGCAGCCTCCACTAGCTCGGTCGCCCTTTTGACTCGCAGGGGAACCTCCTCAGGGAGAAGCGGCTTAACCCCGGGGATCGGAAAAAGCTCATCACCTATGGTTTCGTGATAAAGACTGTGGCATCCCACTTCATGTCCTCTGGAATCTATCTCCCGCACCAAGGCCGGGAACTTTGAAGCTGCCTCCCCAGTAAAAAAGAATGTCGCCTTTACATCTGCATCCCCGAGCAACTCCAAGAGCTTCGGTGTCCCTTTCTCAACCCCATCATAAAATGGAGTCCAGCTGCCGAGATCGGTTTCAACGTCAAAGCCAAAGACAACGGTAATTCCCTTTTCCACAGTACAGCCCCCTCTCCCCAGGAATCCCTTTCCTTACAAAACGCGGTTCCCAGGAATCTCGCCCATCGTAACCACAAGAACAACCCCCATTATAACTAAATGATCAAAATGATCAGAAGGCACAGGCCTGTCGACCGAGCACCCCAGCTTCCTGTAAGCGTTAATTCGATGCTGACAGATGGCTATGTACTTTCAAAATGCATGGGGTAGACACCAAGCCTGTGCCTATAATTATACCTACTTTTTCAAACTCTGCGCATCCACGATATCAGCCACAGTCATAACCCATGGCACCCAGTTCTTCCCCTGACTAAAATAAACCCCTTGCACTTCCTGGCCTTCAAGCAGTTGGACAGCAACCCTCACGGCATCCCGCCCTGTCTTCCGGGGGGCGAAATCCACTGTCGCATACATCCTCCCCTTCTTGACCGCCTCAATAGCCTCATCTTCTGCATCGCAACCTATGACAATTATCCCTTTACGCCCTGCCGCCTCGATCGCATTAATAGCGCCCAGGGCCATCTCGTCATTGTAGGCATAGACAGCATCGATATCCCTATGTGCCTGGAGTAGATTCTCCATGACCTCCATTGCCTTTTGCCTCGAGAAATCAGCAGGCTGCTGTGCTATTATCTTTATACCTGGGTAATTGCTAATGACGCTTGTGAATCCCTTACTGCGATCCCTGCTGGCCGAGGAGCCAGGGATACCCTCGAGCACTATAACCCTTCCCTTTCCATTGAGGGCTTTAACAAGGGCCTTGCCGCCAAAATATCCTCCCATTTCAGCCGAAGCGCCGACATGTAAGATATAGCCTTTCTCGTCAACGAACCTATCCAGCGTTATCCATGGTATCCCCGATTTGTTAAGCGCTCGTGCAGCTGGGATGAGGGCTTTGGCATCAGCGGGGTTAAGTATAATGAGATCAAACTTTTGAGTAATCATGTCTTCAACCTGCGCGAGCTGGGTTCCGGGACTGTTGTTGGCATCTGCGATATAAAGTTGGACTCCCTGCTTTGCGGCTTCCTCCTCCAGGCCCTTCTTCATTTCCACAAAGAACGGTACGTTCAGGGTACATAGCGCCACGCTGATGCGGTACTTGCCCTTCGCAGCATAGCTAATAGGGCTAAATAAGCTCATAGTAAGCACGAACAGAAGGATCAGGCTGATCGCCACGAGCTTTTGGTTTTTTAACATACATATCTCCTCCTTTTCACAAATTTGTTAAGGCATATCTTACATGAGATGACTTGCCGCTTTCCCCTCCTTTCTAGCAATCACCCCACCTGTAACTTGCCTCTTCCGAGCGTAACTGTCCATGAGCACCGCCCCGACTATTATCACCCCCTTAAAAATCTGCTGGTAGTATGAAGAGACGTTTAGAAGGTTAAACCCGTTGTTCAAAACCCCTATAATCAAGGCGCCGATTAACGTACCCAAAATAGTTCCTTCGCCACCAAACAGGCTCGTTCCCCCGATAATAACAGCAGCAATGGCATCAAGCTCGAAGCCCATACCGGCCGTCGGATCGGCTGAATTTAACCTCGACGTCAGCACAATCCCGGTAATGGCACAAAGGATACCCATTATGGTATATACTGTCATGCGCCGCTTATCTATATCGATACCAGAATACCTTGCTGCCTCCTCGTTCCCGCCGATTGCATAAACCTCACGTCCAAAAACCGTAGATGAGAGAAGGAAGTGACATATGAGGAGCACCACTGCGAGGATTATAACTGGCACCGGGATTGGACCAGCGTAGCCCGCCCCGATGAATCGAAAATCTTCATTCAGGTCGTAGATTGGCCTCCCACCGGTATAGATGAGGGTGAGCCCACGCGCGGCAGTCAACATCCCAACGCTGACGATGAAGGGCGGGATGCCCCCCTTTGAAATGATAAAGCCATTTGTGAAGCCGAGGAAAGCTCCCAAGAGCAAGCCAGCGAACACCGCAACCCAGGTGCCGTGAGGTTGCAGGCCGGCTACTATTGCGCCGGTTAACGCAACCTGAGAACCCACAGAAAGGTCAATACCAGCCGTTATAATTACCATCGTCATTCCCGCAGCCAGTATCCCATTCATGGATATCTGCCTGACTACATTTGTCAGATTTGATACAGTAAGAAATACGGGCGACATGAATGACAGAACGACGCAGATTCCTACAAGCACAATCACTATGCCGTACTTCTGGAGAAAGCTCTTCTTCATTCCCCATTACCTCCTGGGCAACTCCAACTCTACTAACCTCAACCCCCCAGCGCGCAGCGGAGGATTCCCTCCTGGGTGGCCTCATGGCGCAGGAATTCCCCCGTAATCCGGCCCCTGGCCATAACGATTATCCTATCGCTCATGCCTAGGACTTCCGGCAACTCCGAGGAAATCATTATGACTGCGCCTCCCGCCTGCGCAAACTCTCCCATGAGGCGGTGAATCTCGCGTTTTGCACCGACATCGATCCCTCGAGTTGGTTCATCAAGGATAAGTACCCTGGGACGCGTCAACATTCCCTTGGCAAAGACTACTTTTTGCTGATTACCGCCGCTAAGATTCTCCACCAGCTGTTCAATAGAAGGTGTTTTGACGTTCAATCTATCTACAGCGTCTTCAACATTGGCCCGTTCCTTGTTTCGGTTGATGAAAAACCCATGCATGCTCAGGGACGAAAGTACCGAAAGCGAGGTATTCTCGCGCACTGTCATCTTCCGGACGAGGCCTTGATTCTTTCTATCCTCGGGTAGAAGATAGATGCCATGCTTTATGGCATCCGTTGGTCGCGATATCTTGAGCCTCCGACCGTCCATATAGATGCTGCCTGACGTCGGAGGCTTTATGCCATAAATCGACCGGGCGAGCTCTGTACGGCCGGCCCCCATGAGACCCGCTATCCCCAGAATCTCGCCGGATCTAACTTCAAATGATATATTTTCGAATTCTCCCACCCTTGACAACCCTTCGACTCTGAGCACGGGTTCGCCGATCTCGACCTCAACCTTGGGGAAGAGATCTGTCAATTCTCTGCCTACCATCATACCAACTATTTGGTTGTAAGTGACCTCATCCAATTTCTTTGTACCAATAACACGACCATCCCTGAGCACGGTAATACTATCTGCTATTTGAAAAAGTTCCTCCAATCTATGGGAGACAAAGATAAATGTTACACCCTTTGCTTTTAGGCCTTTGACTATGTCGAAAAGCTGCCTTACCTCGCCTTGGGAGAGTGCAGAGGTAGGCTCATCCATTATTACAAGCCGCGCACCACAGGATAATGCCTTGACTATCTCTACAAGCTGACGCTCAGCTACGCCCAGCTCTCGCACGGGGATTTTGGGGTCAAGCTCAACTCCCAGTTGTCCAAGGAGTTTCTCGGTATTGCGTTCTAATTCATCCCAGTCCACCACTCCTAAACTACCATGATGCGGCAAGCGTCCAAGAAAGACATTCTCCCTCACGGAGAGAGCAGGGATCAGGTTTAATTCCTGGTGAACTGTGGCGATCCCTAGCTGCTGTGCATGTCTTGGACCCTGGATATCAACCTCTGTATCTCGAAAGGTAATGCTCCCCGAATCCTTTCGATGTATGCCGCTCAAGATCTTGATAAGCGTCGACTTACCAGCCCCATTCTCCCCAACCAACGCGTGGATTTCTCCTGGCCTAACCTTGAAGTCAACGTTATCAAGCGCAACAATACCCTGGAAGCGCTTGGATATACCTCTCATATCAAGCAGGTACCCGTCGGACATCTTCCCTTCACTCCACGTTCATGATTCACGTTAGTCCACGAGCCAAGGCCCTATTTTAATACCTCCAGAAATCCCCGAAGGCGTCCTACGCAACGGGGAATGCCATTGTTCCATAATATGCAAGGTTAGGCTGGCGAACATCGAGGCGACCGAACTGGACCACCACGGGGACGTCGCTACGTATTCGAAGAGCATACTGCCCAAACGGTATCCTATAACTATCCGGCCCGATGGGTTTATCCAGCCGTATGCAGAGGACCCTTTGTCCATCAACAGTATAAGGGATTCCTAAAACAGGATCTCGATCCGTAAAGTAAATGTCGATCAAGATGTGAGCATTTTCTCTATTGGTATTTAAAATTATGAGGGATTCGTGACCTTCGAGCTCACCATCCCCTCTTGGAGGAAGGTCCCCATCCGGGACCACCCATACCCTATGGCCTTCCCCTTTCACTTCGCCGATATTATTGGTCCACCCGCAGGTATCGGTGCTAGCGGTGCCGGCATTTGAAGCGTTCATTTTCTGTATTCCCTCGCTTTGTCACAATAGTCTCTCTCTGGCATGCATCTCATATATTCCATGTATTACACGATTACAGGATTGCCCCGCTTCGCTTGGATAGCTACCTTGATGAATCCTGATACACGCAAGCGAAGCGGAAGGCAATCTAGATGCAATAGGCTACCTCAGGCTACGCTCAAAGCCTGCTTGGCGCATTCATGATCAAGTCTTCCATGTAAGGGGAAAGGGGTTCCGCACCCTTTTCGGTTATGACATAACCAGTCTCCACCCTAACCCCATAAAGGGTTGGATGGCCAAAGAGGCTCACGTCAATACAAACAGTCATACCCGGCTGCAATACATCGCGGCTATTGGGCCCAAAAAACGGGGCCTCCGCCTCGAGCAGACCGATGGTATGTACATATGGAACAAGCATATACGGCGCATATCCTCGCCCCTTTAGGAAGTTGCGCGGAACTGCATCGATTTCCACTGCCGACCTGCCAGGGACGAGCTGCTCCCGGGTCAATGAGAAGGCTTCGACAGCATCTGCGAGGTAGCGCTTTTGCTCGGCACTAGCCTTGTTGCCGACGAAGAGGGAAAGCCCGGCGGCTGAACTGTAACCATTGTAGCGGGGGCTCACCCCGGCGAGGAGGGTGTCGCCTTCCTCGAGGATACGGTCGGATGCTGTTGGGACCACCCCATTGCTCCGTTCGCCGGCACCCATGATAGTCTTAAAGCCGAACCAGTTTGCCCCGAGTGTACGCATCTTCCCTTCAGCGAGGCCGGCAAGGTAGTACTCGGGCACGCCGGGTGCTATATTCTCGAGGATAACCTTAAACCCTTCATCTGCAATCTGGAATGATTTCTTTATTGACTCGATCTCCCATTCACTCTTTATAACCCTAAACTCCTCAAATTCTTCAGTTATATCGATGAACTCTATCCCATGTAAATCAGCCTGTAGGTGAGAATAGACTCTATAGGGCATCTTATTGAGTCCCACTATGCCGAGGCGGCTTACCTTTCTCCCAACTATCTCGTGGAATACGACATCGAAGGTAACAACCCTCGCCATAGGATACTCTTCCTCAGGGACCATGAAGACCTGGACGTTCCTGGTCTCTTTGATGGCGGATGATTCCCTGGCAAAAGGCTCCGATTCAGGACCTCCAAGTATACAAGCATCACCTTGCGCCGGAACCAATATTGCCCCGCTCTCGAATTGAGGGCACCATCCCGAGAGATACCACCCATTTGCTATATTCAATTCATCGTAATAAATCAGGGCGGCATCGAGCCCTTTTTCGGCAAGGAGTGTTTGGGTGCGCTTGATTCTCGCTGTGGATTCTTCCTTGGGTATCCCCATTTTTCTCCCTCGCTTTCGATGTTTGATCTCATCCTGATTTCATCCTGACCTCATTCTGACTCTGGCCTTTGCCTCGCCAAACTCATGCTCTCCCATTCCCCGGTGCCATTATCGATATAGCCTGGGGATAACCTGCGGATGCAGGTTTGGCGACTCGTTTTGGTATCGATACCGGTATCGGTGCTTAATTATTCGCCCTAAGACTCCGGAATCCTCCTAAGCTACCAGAATGTTTTGGGACTATATTCTAGGTGAAATTCGAACTCTATTCTACCTTAACTCCGTTGGCTGTATCAAAAAAAGGGTAATCGGTCAGGTAGACTCCCATCTTTGGGAGCAAACTGCCGTTGACTCTCTCACTATAAGCTTTACCGGGAGGATGCTTGTAGAGAAGCAATGGCCGTCCCTACCCTCTTCGAACAACTCCATGAGCTTCTTGACCGCCAGGCGCCCCATCGATTTCCTTGGCACCTGGATAGTTGTCAGAGAAGGTTGAGTATGCATCAATAATTCTATACCATCGAACCCAGCAACGGATATATCTCCTGGCACCTTAAGCCCTCTCTCGTTTATAGCCCTAATGGCCCCAATAGCCATCTCGTCATTGGCGAATACTGCTGTAGGCCAGTCTGACTTCGGAAGTTGTAAGAGACTAGACATGGCTACATAACCGCTTTCAGGGTGGTAGTCGCCCTCTTTGATGAGTGACTCATCTATCTCGAGCCCGTATTCCGCAAGGCCCTCACGGTAGCCTTTACTTATATCCAGAGAGAAAAAATGCTCCCTGGGGCCTCTAATCAACGCTATCCTTTTATGCCCAAGCCCTACAAGGTGGGAAACCATCATCCTGGCTCCTCTTACATTATCACAGATTATACTATCGATCCCATCCACATTGGCCGGCGCATCAACCAGGACCACGGGGACCTCCTCTTTAACAAACATATCAAGGGTGACCCGGGGAGCCTGACCCACGATAACTGCGGCCTGGATTATCCTATCATGGACCATCTGCAGGGTTTTGCCTCCGTTACCAAGCGGACCGCTGCTAAGAGTTGAAAATATCACATGATACTGGCGATCTGCAAGCTCCCTTTCAATTGTTTCGAGAATATCTGAATAGTAGGTATGGGTTTGTGTAACATCCTCTCCAAGGACGACCCCTATACACCGGGACCTGGAAGCATCTAGCGTATCTCCTCTGCTCAGGGAGCGAGCCGCTAAATTCGGATAGTAGTCTAACTCCCGCATAGCCCGGAGAACCTTTTCCCGCGTCTCCTCACGTATATTCCTGGCATTGTTGATTACCCGTGAAACAGTCGTTGTACCAACACCAGCGAGTCTTGCAACATCTGCTATAGTCACTTTCATGAAATCCTACCCTCACCTTGCTCCTTCGTCTGTTGTAGAGTCTACCTCGAAAATAAATATTACCCCAGCTAAAGCCATTTTCATTCTCTGGTGGTGCCGCCTGGGCGGCATGCGGGTCTGTCTACTCCGAAATAATCCAATCACTTCCAGAGGTATTTCCATTCTCCATAGCGCTATGCCGACGCACAGAGATCTACTCAAAATAGCTCTATAAAGGTCATCTGCATCCTCTATCGGTGCCACCGCAGGCAGCATGAAAGCCTATTCTACCTTAAAGGTCTATTCTACTTTAATTGTATCGCTACTAGGTATCGATTCCATATGTTCATAATTAATTATTCTATAGCTTACCGAGAAATCCTTCCTTGGTACCGCAAAAACAAAAACATCTGACCATCTCACCCGATATCTCTGACTTCCTCATAATACTACTTTGTTAGGTATGGACAAAAGGCCAGCTAAATGGCATATAGGATAAAGATGGGGTACTTATGGGGGATAAACATTAAAACCACACCCTATCCTATATACGGGATATACAAGGCCATTGAACGGTACTTTGGCCTGTGCAGGCGAGAGGAAAGCATCTGGTCGCTTTGTCGATAGGTCGTCGGATTATTGGCTGATGTTGCGCCTAAAACCTGTCAAGGGATTGCTGATGCGGTTCCTCAACTTATGATATAGATTTCCATATTGCTGCCAGGATTTGAGTACACCCCATCCCCCATCTTTTATCCCTCATCCCTTACCATGCTGCAGCTTGCAGCATATTTTCTGAAAACATGCTGCAAAGAGTAGCACATCTTTTAAAAACATGCTGCAGTCTACAGCATGTTATCTTAAAGATATGCTGTAATGAGTAGCATCGCTATCCCCGATGCTGCAGATTGCAGCACATCCCGCCAGAACATGCTGCGTAGTGCAGCATGTTTTTCAAAGATATGCTGCATGGGGCGGCACGTCCAACCTCTGGTAACAATATGGAAGTTTGTATCATAAGTTAAGTATTACGTAATGAAGACGTTGGGTATCACCAAATCGCCTTTGTAAGACTTTAACAGCGTTTAAAAATGCTATCCGCCGATGCATCGAAAGATTTAGACCAATGAACTTTATGACCCTTAGGATTGGTTATGATATCCTACTTATGATCCACGTTTTTTGCCAATCCTGCTTATCGATTTCCACCTCTCGGAGATCTAAGTATTGAGATACCCCCGCCTTTGGGCTCTCGGTTCCCTGCATTTGGAAAGAACTAGTCGGCATGGAATCAATGTTTTCGGCGGTAACCATGATGAGCCGACAAGTTTAGCACCTGCCGCCAGAATGCATGCGTGCTGGACAGCAACTTCCCCGACAAGTTGCGGATTTTGCGCCTCGACGGCAATTAAACGTGTATTTGTTTCAAGCGCCCTTTCAATCCGGTCGGAAAGATCGAAGCCTGCTATGTAATAATGGTGATGCATCCCTCGAGAAGCTTCGAGCAAAAGTTCAAGAGCCACCCCATCGTAACCAAAGAGGCAGTCTGCATCAGGCACTTCTTCAATCAGTCTCCTCAACTCATCTGCTGATGCGATGTCGGAAAGTGATAGCCGGCAGAGACAACTGGCAGGGCCTACTTTCCGCAAGCCGTCAAGGAAGCCTTGTAGTCGCAATTCTGATTCCGGAGAGACGGGATTTACTAATGCTAAGACTCGAATCCCCTCTTTTCGAGGGTTGATTTTGACAGCCACATATTTCCCCAATTCCAGCCCACCCGAATACGAATCAGACCCCACAAACGGTATGTCCGGCAGGCCGAGAGGAAAGTCAACCAGTACCGTGGGGATCACCTTCACGGCAAAGGCGTGTTCCAGAACCCTTCGGTCACCTGTGACAACTATTAGCGCATCACAGTCGGATGCATCGGTAACCTGGGCAATCTGTGTTTCCCTTGAGCCGTCAGCATCTGATACGGTCAAACAGAGTCCCGCCCTGTCTGCCGCCGCCCGGGCACCAACAATGAGTTCCTGAAAGAATATGAAGTTGGTCGTTAGTAAACTGAAGTGCACTCTTAACACCGGTCGGTGGCCCCCCGGCTCTAAACAATAACCTTTCTCAACTGGTCAAGAATCAATTGCACCATCCGTTGACCCAATTCCTGAGAAGCATGGCGAGCCATCTGCACAAACCAGGGTTGCCCCTCCTTAAGTTGATTCATCGCCGCCCCTTCCGGGCATGTAGCTATCATGAGCGACGTCTCATATTGACCCGCGTGGTCGTAACCTGTGGCCTGTTGCACCTCCGGAGCCATTAGCGGGATTACCTTAATCCAGTTCCAGGGGTTATCCGCCTTGTCTAAAGTTTCATAAAACCTGGCGTTTTCCGGTCGGCCCCACCAGCCACGGCCGTGTTTCTCCTCCAAAAACCGGAAGATAAGCTGACGTGCCGACTTGATGAAGCAAAGGGCTTCCGGTAACTCGATCCCATTCTCATATTGATGGTGAATGACCACATAGATATTGCGGAAACCGGTCAGAAGCATCCCCCAGAGAACATCCCGAACATAATGTTCAAAATTATCGACGTCAACATGAATTGTTCCTTGCTCCGGCCCCGCCACGGCGTAGGAAGACGGCCCGTAATATATGGGCGGAGCAAGAATCATATCCTTTTCTTTCTCCAAGAGTTCGAGAATCCGTGTTACCACCAGCGTATCTGTTCCGAAGCCCAGATGTTCACCGTGGTATTCTATTGTTCCGGCCGGAATCACTAACGGCCACCGTTTTTCGATGGCCTCTCTAAGTTGGAACGGGAAAAGAGTCTCAAGTCTCATCTTATTCTAGCCCCCATTTCCTTAAAAACTCATCGAAACAATCATCCACCAGATTTCTGTTCCTCCGCTACTACTACGAGCATTTAGTTATGACTGCATCGCTTCTAATCACCTTAGCCGCCGATGTTCAGAAGTGTTCAGCCAAACAGCTCCCAGAACCACGATACCGCGAGCCACCATTTGAGCATAGGGAGAGACGTTCAGGAGAATCATTCCGTTCACCAACATTCCGATAAAAATCGCCCCCATTATGGTTCCAATAAGTGTTCCCTCTCCCCCGAATAGACTTGTTCCCCCCAGGATCACTGCGGCAATGACCTCTAATTCCAACCCTTCTCCGACAGCCGGCGAGCCAGTACCTAAGCGTGAGGCCATCAGGATACCACCAATTGCCGTGAGAACCCCACCGATGATGAATACCTTATAAAGTATCTTGTCGACTTCGATACCGGAGAGGCGGGCAACCTCACTATTCTCGCCCACCACTTGAATGTACTTGCCGAGCCGAGTCTGAGTGAAAACAAATTCGCAAATGCACCATAGGACTATCATGATAACTATAGGAGTGGGGATGCCCAAAAGGTCTCCGCGGGCAAGTTCACGGAATCCTTTGGACTCTATGTAAATTGGATAACCTTTGGTCATGAAAAAACCAATTCCGCGGATGATTCCCATTGTCCCAAGGGTCACAATGAAAGCGGGGATCTTTTGCTTGGCTACAAAGAACCCGTGCAAGAGGCCCATTCCAACTCCCACGCCGATTATCACCCACGGCCAGATGTAGGCTGGTAGAGCAGTTCGGCTTACAAGAACGGCGGTAAGCAAACCGGTAAGTGCAACCCCGGAACCGACACTGAGGTCGATCTGACCGGCGGTGATTATGAACGTCATCCCAAAAGCAATGATGGAGGTGACGGCGATCTGCCTGCCCACGTTGAAGAGATTGTTGACGGTCAAAAAGTACCGGCTCAAGACTGAGAAAAGGGTGAATAAGATACCAAGCCCTATGAAAAGGCCGTATCCCCTCAGGAATTTCGTAACGGATGATGTCTGTACCTGTCTGATCCTGACTTGGTCCATAAGAGCTAAAAGTCACCTCCAGTTATCATGAGTCTAGCCACTTCATCTCGGGTTGTTTCAGTCGTTTTGCGCTCACCAACTACACTCCCCCGGCGAAGGACCAGGATGCGGTCAGCGACACGAAAGACGTCCTCGAGGTTATGACTTATGAGAATAACGGCGATTCCTTGATTCTTAACCTGTTCTATTGTTTGACATACCTTTTCACTTTCTCTTACGCCAAGAGCAGCGGTAGGCTCATCCATAATAATCAACTTGGCGTCCCAATAAATCCCCCTGGCAATGGCAGTAGCCTGCCTCTGGCCACCGGACAGCTTACCTACCGGGCTCCTCACCGAACCAATATTCACTTTCAGCCTCTCAAATATGGGGGCAGACTCCTCGTCCATGCGCTTCTTGTCCAACACTTTTACGAAACCAAGGAAGTTACGAGTGAACTCCCTTCCCAGGAATATATTTTCTGCAATACTCCGTTTGTTTGCCAACGCCAGATCCTGATATATAGTCTCAATACCTAAGTCCCTGGCATGTTGAGGAGTGAAAATCGTCACCTCTTGGCCGTTGAACCACACCCGCCCGCTATCGGGTGCGTGGGCCCCCGAAATAACCTTAATCAGGGTCGACTTCCCCGCCCCATTGTCACCCACCAAAGCTAAGATCTCCCCTCGCCAGAGGGAGAAACTAACATTAATTAGGGCTTGAACAGCCCCAAATGCTTTCGAGACTCCTTCTACCTTCAATAAAGGCTCCTGTTCTATGTTCGGCATGGGTGCAGCCCCCCTCAACGAAGACAACTGAGAAACGCCTTCTGTGCCTTCTGTGCTAACTCATTAAGCCATGTTCTTACTCAACAAACAAGTCGGTATATTCTCTGGCCCAGAAACCCCCGCCCCGGGGTTGGTGAGGCGGGGGACCTATCCCTACAGGTCTAATATTTTTGGCCTAATATTTCTGGATTTCTAGCTGAGCCTCCGCCTGTTTAAGATTTTCCTTAGAAACCAAAAGCGTTGGGATTACAATCCTGTTGGGTACAAAGTCAGACCCGATGAGCTTCTTACCGGCGGCTTTGATTATGGCCGCTTGCATGGAAGCTTCCCCGAGGAGAAGCGGTTGCTGAGCCACAGTTGCGAGCAGTTTTCCTTCCTTAATAGCCCGCATAATTTCTGTATCAATGTCGACACCGACTACTTTGATGTCCCGCCTGTTGGCCATTTCCAAAGCCGCCACGGCAGCCATGCAGGTTACTTGGTTGGTACCCATAATCATGTTGATATCAGGATGAGCTGTGATGATATTCTCAGTGGAGGCCATGGCAATATCTCGCATTTTCCCTTGCTGGACAGTAACGATTCTCACCCCAGGAAGTTCGGTTACTTTTTCCTTAAACCCTTGCAGCCGCTGCTGCTGGGCTACCGATTCCAACCAGGAAACAACCCCAATTTTCGCCTTGCCGCCCATGTTCTTGGCAATATAATTTTTGGTA
Source organism: Bacillota bacterium (assembly GCA_013178125.1). Taxonomy (NCBI): domain Bacteria; kingdom Bacillati; phylum Bacillota; species Bacillota bacterium. Next base: position 16,555 of record JABLXJ010000006.1, read on the forward strand.
TACTCCCCCAGTTTCCGCCCAATCTCCAGATTATCCGAACCGATGAAGGTAACGACTTTATCTGTATACAGTTGCATATCAGCTGTTATCACCGGGATCCCCCGTTTAGTCGCTTCCTCAACAACCGGTACGACACCGGAGGGATCCACCCCATAAACTATCAGGGCATCTACACGCCGTCCGATGTAAGTTTCAAGGGCCTGAACCTGATTAGCGAGTTCACCCTTGGGGTCATTGAGCAACATCTCCACTCCTGCCCTCTCAGCGACCCGTTTCATGCCCTTGACTACGTCAATATAGAATGGATGCTCGTAGGTGATAATAGAAGTACCAATCACCAGCTTTTCCCCTTCGGCAAATACCATTCCGGTCAAGCCCAGTAACAGGCCGAAGACCAGGAGATACGGTAGTAACCCTTTAAATCTTGCCATCGATTATGTGCCACAGGGATCTATTTATCCCTGTAGCTCGACCCTCCCTTCTTGAATGTTAGACAAATACAAAGGTAGTCGTTACTACATGATACATCTCACTTTGTGCGGCTAACTTGCGGCTAACTTGTATTTTCTGGATATTTCACCTCCCCTCATCCTTTTGCACCTACACTAACGACAGCTACACTTCGATGATCGGACCTTTAACTCTTGAAAACCACTCTACTCCATTAACAGTCACCCTCACTCCATCCTCTTGAGTCACATCCTAGACCTCTATGATTTCACGCCGGTAATTTGATAGCTCCTCCACCCCGTCCTTTGTGACCCTGACCCCGTCTTCGATTCTCAGCCCCATGGTATCGCTTCTCAAGAATATATCCACGCTAAAGACCATGTTCTCCTGGAGCGGCCAATCCGAGTTAGATTCTATCCACGGGTGCTCGCATTCCATCAGACCTGTCCCATGGCAGGGCCCGTAGAGAATCCAATCCCCATAGCCAAGCCCTCTCACCGTTTCCTTGAAAACCTTATCTACTTCCTTCGCTACCACTCCCGCCTTCATAGCTTTGATAGCAGCGAGCTCAGCTTCAAGACCGGCTTTAATGAACCGCTTGATATCATCCGAAGCCTTGCCCAGCACAAGCGGCCGGCCGATACTTGACGAGTAACCACCTACACGGGCCCCAACCTGGACCTGGACTAACTCCCCTTCCTGGATTTTGCGGTGTGTAGGCCTACTAATAGCTTGATTGGTATTGGAGCCTGCAATACACCACATAGGGAAACCCTCTGTTTCCGCACCAGCTTGAAGCATGGCATTCAAGGCAATACCTTTGACCTGAATCTCTGTCATGCCAGGCCTGATGTTTTCAAGCACGGCTTCAAAGCCGATCTTTGAGAGCCGGTAAGCCTCCCGGTGAAGGGCGAGTTCGTTCTCGCTCTTGATCATCCTCATCTTTATGAGGATATCATCCGCCCGTACAACCTCCCCGTCCCCCATTGCCTTCCGAATGCCATCATAGATAGGCACGGGCATGATGCTATATCCAACAATCCCAAGCCGTCTTATTCCGCGACCACCGGATGCCTCATCAAAGAGCTCCTCAAAGCTTGTAAGCTTCTCACCGGGGTACTCTGGTTCAGATGATTCCCTATAAACTAGAACCCTCCTAATCTTTTCTATTTTCGATCTAGATTTTGCATATGTATAGCTTTCAGGTCCTATTATGAGGATGGGCTCCCCTTCCACAGGCACGATGACCCCCGCAGTTTCAAAAGCCGGCCAGTAGTCTGCAAGATACCTTACATTCTGCGGCTCAGCCTCATCTGCATGAGTAATTAGGGCATCAAGCCCTCTCTGCGCCAACTCTTTCTGGATTCTCCGTATTCTCTCCTCAAACTCACTCTTTGGTATCTCCAACATCATATCTATGATTCCTCCTGCTCTAATGTTTTCAAAGTAGCTGTCACGTCGCTAATCGTGATACGCATTCGCGCCACACGATCCTCTTATCAACAATTCAGCCTCCATTATTACCTGCCTGGGTTTCATGGACCTTTTTGCATGGAGCCTCCTCAGCAGAAGATCGCACGCTGCATCTCCAAGTCGACCTGCCGGTTGCACCATCGCAGTCAAAGGTGGATCCAGCAAAGTCGTGAATTCCGACATGTCATCGAATGCCACAAGCGCCATGTCCCGAGGTATATGTAATCCCCTCTCCCTTATAGCTCTCATGGCTCCCAAGGCCATGAAGTTATTGGCAGCGAGAATGGCAGTAGGCTTATCGGCCTTATCTAGCAACTCTCCTGCCAACTCGTAGCCACTCTGCATTAGGAAATCCCCTTCTCTAATCCACCCCTTCACCTCCGGAATCCCATGATCGTGCAAAGCGCTGAGATATCCAGCAAGACGATCTTTACCTGTCGTTTGGTTAAGAGGCCCTGTGATCATGGCGATCTTTCGATGCCCCAAAGAGAGAAGATGCTCCACCAGCCTCCGGGTAGCTTGCACATTATCGATAATCACAGAGTCGACTTCTGCCCCTTCAACCAGGTTGTCAACTAGCACCACCGGTAGGATTCTTACGTCCGGAATCTCTAGCTTCAAGAGTTGATCGCTGATAGGGCTTAATATTACCCCATCCACTCGCCTCTCGGCGAGCATCTGAAGCCCCTTTAGCTCCCGGTCAGGATCGGAGTGAGTATCGTATATGATCAAATCGTAGCCATTACGCCGCGCCCGTTCTTCAATGCCCCTCGCAATTGTGGCAAAGAATGGGTTAGATATATCCGGCATCACGAATCCGATGATGTTAGACCTCTTGGTCTTAAAATTTCGGGCGAGGCTATTTGGATGATATCCTAATTCCTTGACTGCTCTATGCACCGCCTGTTGGGTTTCGGCACTCACATACCGCTCGCCACGCAATACACGAGATACGGTGGCAAAGGAGACTCCTGCTTTTTGGGCTACATCCTTTATAGTGACGCTCACTTGCTAACCCCCAATAAATCTATTGGTTATGACAACGTTGTATGCCAATGTTATCTGACAACGTTGTTATATATTCGATATATAAAGTGATTTTCCTGCTGGTTAGATAAAATTCTTTTTATTTCCGGACCGGTGTACTCAATTTTTTCATGTAACCCACATTCCCAAAGAGCCCGAGGCCTCCCCAGGGCAGGCCGAATATGATGCCAGCCATCCCTTTCACCTCAGTCCCCGGGTGCGCCCGGTGTCTCTGTTACTGGTAGGATGCTCGTATCGCATCCCTCCAGTAGCAGGCTGACTCCTTGAGATCGCTGACTACCTTGAGATCATCAGGGAACCGCTCCCTGTGGGCTATCTCAAAGGCCAGCATGACTTCGTCAACACCTGCAGCATGGATGAGCTCGAGGACCCTCTCCGCCCTTATAATGCCCTTCTCGTTGTATTCCTTTGTAAAGGGCCAATGCCGGCTGTGCCCGGACTCTGTCTGCTGGAGATGTACCACAGGTGAGACCCTGGCGAACCTCTCGAGCCACACATAGGGGTCTCTCTCATCGGGATGCGGGGCGTGGCCGATATCAAGGCACAGCTTCATCGGGATAGCAGATCCCCGGTTGACCCGGGCTAGAAGGTCATCAGTATCGGCCATGGTCCAGCCGAGCTCGCGCGGGACCGACATGGGCTCAAAGATAAGAAACTCCATGCCTAGCGTCTTGCAGTGTTCAGCTATCGCCTGCCAGCTCTGCACAGCCTCCTCCAGGAGCGCATTCCTGCGGGCCTCATTCTCATAGTCGCTCACTGAGAATATCCCAAAATGAGCTCCAGTGCCCTTCGCACCCAGCTCAGCTGATATATCAGCCCACTTCTTGAACCAACCCAGCCACACCTTCCTCGTCGCCGCATCGGGGTGAAGCAGGTGGTTTACCCTGGTGAACGTGCTCGTGAAGGTCGTGTCAATCGTAAGCTCATACCGTTTTATACATGCCTTCAGGCGGTCGAGCTGGTCGCGAACCACATCTTGCGGCAGGAAGGGGTTGAGGAGGTCGGCGGTAAACTGGACGTAGGATAGGTCGAGCTCCTCGCGCACGATTCTCGTCCATACCTCGGGCTCGGGGAACCTGTTGATTGCAAAGCCGGTATTTATTCCAAGCTTGATTCTGGTCAAGGGTAGAGCCTCCCTACTTTCTTTCCTAGCTTTCTTAGAACTTCCTGCGACTATAGAACTATAAAGTTCCTGTACAGAGCTCCTGCGACTACAAACGACGGGCCTGGACGGGACCCGATACAGACCACGTTTTTGGGATATACCCATACCTGGATCAATCACATTCCAGGATTAGGGCTCCACAATAACCTTCATGCCTTCCTTGCGCTCGGCCATTTGAAAGGCATCCGCTATCTTCTCCAGAGGGAACCGGTGGGTGATCAGCGAACCCACATCAACCCTGCCCGACCTGATGAGCTCGAGGGCGAGCCTGTGCTGCCTCGGCACGCTCCCGTGGCTCCCCGTAACGAAACACTCGCGATAATGAATCTGGTTGCTTGACACCTCGAGCGGCGGCGAGCTGGCGGGCAGCCCCCCGAAGAAATTCACCATGCCCCTCGGCCTGACGATATCCAGGGCCTGCCTCTGAGCCTCCAGGGATGCACATGCCACCATCACAAGATGCGCCCCGAGGCCGCCTGTCTCGGCCATGACCCGCTCGTGGAGGTCCTCCTCGGCCGTGGAGATATACACATCCGCATCAAAGCGCCGGGCCTGCTCCAGCCTTGCCTTTGAACGCTGGGCAAGGATGATCTTACTCGCCCCCTGGTGGCGCGCCAGCTGCACCAGCATGCACCCTACAGGGCCCGCCCCTATTATCACTACCGTATCCCCCAAGTGCACCGGCGTCAGCTCGAGGCCGTTTATGCAGCAGGCCAGCGGCTCCGCCAGGGCGGCGGCTTCGTATGGCACCCCATCCGGTATCTCATGGACAGGGCCATACTGCACCGTGATCTGGTTAAGGGGGATGTATTCCGCAAACCCGCCCGGGAACTGGTACCCGATAGCGTAATTGATCCTGCACTCGTTTCCGTACCCGTCGCGGCAGAAATCGCACTCCCCGCACGGGACGTCGGCCCCTATGGCAACGCGGTCCCCGGCTTTGAACCGGCCGACCCGCCTCCCGGCCTCAACAACCTCCCCCGCTATCTCATGCCCTATAACCTGCGGCTCCTTTACACGACTGTTACCGTGGTGAAGGATTCTTATATCGGACCCGCACACCGCGCATGCTTTTACCTTTACCAGCATGCCGTAATCCGGGTCGATCTCCGGGACCGGGATATCGCGGAGAGCCAGGCGATCTATCCCTTCAAACAGCGCAGCCTTCATAAATCAAACCTCGCAATCAATGATTTAGTTTTGCAACAATCCCTGTTTTGGAACAATCCCTCATTTGGTGATTTGATCCTATAGTCTAGGTCTAGACCCCTTAAGTCTGAGCCTAGACCCCTGCGGTCTAGACCCCTATACGCTGGCGCAGCGCCACAGGGAATGGAAATGTTCTTAGAAATGGCTGATTGGAAGTGACTGGTTCAGGCCACGATAACCTCGGGCCCTAGGCGCTCCACTCGCAGCCTGGCTTCATCGGGAACCTTGGTATCCGTTACAACCTTGTGCACATCTCGAATATCGGCAAAAGGGCACAAGGCAACCAGGCCAAATTTATGACTATCCGCAACCACAATGATCTCGTCGGCGACCCCCATCATCCGCTTCTTGACAGGCACCTCGTGCATATTGGGATTCGTCAGTATACCCCTGTCAGGGGAGATTCCACCCGTGGCCAGGAATAGCTTGTTTACGTGAACTGACTCAAAGAATTCTTCCGCGGGCGGGCCAACCAGGGACAGGGTCAGGCCTCGAACCATGCCGCCGGAGAGGATTACAACTATACCTGGGTTGTTGGAGAGCTCTGTTGCAACTGCAACCGAATTCGTCAGCACGGTTAGATCCTTCCGCGACCTGGACTTTATATGCCTCGCAACTGAAAGACACGTCGTCCCGGCGTCAATGATGATGGTATCACCGTTGCTGACAAGGGATGAGGCCATGGCGCCGATAGAATCCTTTTCGTCTTTATACTCCACCTGGCGCTCCTCGAACGGAAGATCGTAGCCTCCGGGGTCGTTCAGCACCGCCCCTCCATGGATGCGCTTGACTATCCCCGCCTTCTCCAGCTTCTCGAGATCGCGCCTTATAGTATTGGCCGATACCCCGAATTTCTCCGCGAGCCTCGAAACCGACACTCCGACGCTGCTCTTGATCTCGGTTACGATCGCAAGTTGCCTTTCAGTCTCTAACATCCCGGACGGTCTCCCCATACACGCAATATACACGGTATACATGAATACAGCATATCATGGCATGGCATAGCATGACATGACCCGCACATACGGCATTGTGTAACCCTAGTGGCTGTTCTTGTAACTATATTTCGCTATTGTCTCTCAGATTCCTGCTCATCTGGGAGTATCGTTAACAAAAACTACATCAACATCAACCTGGTATGAAGAACACCCTATTGAAAACCTGCCTCTTGTGATACATCATGTCGAACGCCTCGGCCACATCTTCGAGTGAAAAGCGGTGACTTATCAACGGAAGCACCTTTATGAGCCCCCTCGCCATGAAATTCAAGGTCAATTCCCATTCATTCACGGGATGAGGCCGGAACTCCGAATTCCAGGTCCCATAAAGGGCCAGCTGCTTCCGCAGAATGCCGCTTATCAGTTTAGCCGGCAGAACCACATCCTCCTGTGGATTGCCGAGCAACAAGACCCGGCCTCCCTTGCCCGCCATCTCCAGTGCGCCCTTTAACGTCGCAGGCACCCCGGCCGCCTCCACCACAAGGGAGACTCCCCTGCCGCCTGTCCTATCCTTGATGGCCTGGATTGGATCGGCCTTGCCCGCATCGATGCAGTTTTCAGGGGCGAAATCCAGCCGCATCGCCAGATCCAGCTTCTCCACGACGGTATCGACCAGGTATACCTCCTTCGCACCGAGCGCCCTGGCCCATTGTGCCACCAGAATGCCTATGGGGCCTGCGCCGAGCACCGCCACGCTATCCCCGGGCTTTATGCCGCGAGCCCGGCGCAGCCCGTGCAGGGCAACGGCCGCGGGCTCTGTCGCCGCAGCGGTTTCATAATCTACCCCGGCCGGTATATGGATGAGGTTTCGAATCGGGGCCTTTACGTATTCGGCGAACCCCCCATCGGTCCTCGAGCCTAGGTAGTTATAGTCATCGCACAGGGCATAATCTCCAACCTGGCAGAAGTCGCACCGGCCGCAGGGTATGAGGGGTATGACGACCACCCTGTCGCCCGGCCTCACCCCTACATCCCCAATCTCTCCGGCGACCTCGACCACCTCGCCCGCAAATTCATGCCCCGGTATGGTCGGGAAGTGATATGTGCCCGTTACCATGACCCGGCGGATGTCCGAGCCACAAACCCCCGCCGCCTTTACCTTCACCAGGGCCTCGCCATCGCTCAACCGGGGTATGGGAACCTCCTCGCATTTTATAAGGCCGGGGGCGTGCAAAACAGCCGCCTTCATTTTCCTCTCCCTGTTGGCCGCCACAGCGCCTTTCTCCTTCCTTCTCTTGCTTCCCTTTATTCTGGTTATTCCGATTCTCTACTTGCACCGCTATCTTTCGTCGCCCGCTCTCTCAGCTGCTGCCCGCATCTCCCGGACAGCCTGCGATAGCTCCACATCCTTCCGGTAGAGGCCGGAGGAGCCGCCCACGAAGACATTCGCCCCCGCCCTCGCAAGGAGTGGGATCGTCCTGGCGTTTATATTCCCATCCACCTCAATCGAAATATCGAGCCCGGACGCGGCTATCATCCTCGATACGTCCTCAACCTTTGATACCATTTCGGGCAGGAACTCGCCCCCGGCAAAACCGGGACTTACGGTCATGACAGTGACGATGTCCACATAAGGAAGGATATATCTAAGCGGCTCAGGGCTCGTAGGTGGCGACAGGGCCACCCCCGCCCGGGCTCCCGCCCTCCGGATTCCCTTCAGGACCGGGTAGATGTTCCGGCATGCTTCCAGGTGGATGACTATTATATCCGCCCCGGTATCTATGAAGGTCTTCACATGCCTCTCAGGGTCTTCGATCATGAGGTGAGCCTCGAACAGGATATTGATATCAGCCACACCCTTCAGGGCTTTGATCATCCAGGGCGAAAACCCGAAGTTCGGGACGAACCTCCCATCCATCACATCGAAATGCAATAGATCAACCCCTGCCGCCGCGGCCGCCCGAATACCTGCAGACAGGTTGCCGGCGTCGGCACACATCATTGACGCTGCTATTCGGCTTTGCACTCTACTATCCCCCCGATACACAAACACCGATACACCCTGGCTCTCGGTTTGCTGAAGTTTGCTATATAGGCGCATGGAACATTACATACCAATGCCTATAACATTTCCACCATATCACGTAAGTTAATGGTTATTGATATATCTATTCTCCCTGGAAGCTTGATTTCCTTCATAACGGCATGGGATTTTTCTACAGATATCAAGTTGCCGCAATAGATGGCGCAGCGCAGACTTTAGCGGGGTCTTTTCACCTGGGGATCCTGTGGACCTGTGAAGAATGGACGGCTGTTCACCTCATTAGTTGAGCGACGTTTATGAGTACTTCTCGCATTCTTTCTTACCCCCTGGAGTTCTCGCCCAATCTCATAGAGCTGGAAGGCGCGGAGCAGCTTCGCCTCAGCGGTCTCCTGCCGTAATTCCTCAATACGCTGGGCTGTCAGCGCTGCCGCAACCCTGGAAGGACGGCGGCGGTGGTTGTCAAATACCGAGTCGACCACGGTTCTTCTCTCCTCGATTCACAGAGACCTGGCGCAAAGGTTATGACCAAATTTATTGTACCCTATTCCATGTATTCTTGGCAACGGGTGGTGGCGAGATTCAAAGGCTCCAATGGCAATTGGGTACGGCAATGTTTTACCAGGCTCGCTTGTGAAAGGTAAGAGGTTACGCCGTGGAGATCCCGGAGCTCCCTGGCTGTATCTCTCAGGGGGATACGGTCGATGAGGCTCTAGCAATGATTAATGATGCCAAGAAAGGCTGGCTGGAGATAGCTCTCGAAGATGGGAGAGCAATCCCGCAGCCAGATGAAATTGGGGAATAAGGAAAGACGCCGGGGGTTAACCCCCCAGCGTCTTCTGGATTAAGATAAGCCTTTCTGTCATCTCGGAATTCTTGCGTGCAAGCTCTTCATTCTCACGCCGCAGAGCCTCGTTCTCTCGTTCCAGAGCTAGAGTCCTGGCGTTAGACTGTTCAAATTCGCCCCGCAGCTTGATTAGCTCGGCTAGCGACCGCCCAACCCTGGTGAAAAACTCCATGAGCGTTTCCTCGTTTAGCATCGCCTGCCCTGCCATTGTATCTTTCATCAGGATACCTTCATCCCCCGCCAGAACCCCTCTGCCTTCCAGACCCTCCAGGGGACCAGGACCGGCTCCGACTTCCAGGGACCGGACCAGTGCTAGAGCGGGACTGTCTACCTTCTCTCCCGGGCTTCGCCCCTTACCCTCAACAACCAAATCGCCTGCCTGGCTGTGTGCATCGCAGGGAGCGGTAGTGATTTCGACATCGACCTGGGCGCTATCGTTCTCGTCATTTTGCGACCTTTCTTTCCTGGCCTTATAGTAAAATGACAAGAGCGTGGAAGGCCTTCGATCTATGCCGAACCTGCTCCTGAGCCTGTCGCAAGCAGAAAGGCAGGCCTCGCGCACCGAACTACCCCTGGCTATCGACGTCTCCATCTCGTCCAGTGCTACCGCCTTCCAGTCAACTGCCTCCTCCATAGTAACACCTCCAATTCCACGGATTCTCTAAACCTACAATTCTCTTCCTTTAATATAATGTTTATTTTAATTATGAACCCGTTGATGAGTGTTTATTCCTATATGGGGAGCTTTTTCCACTGGAAGCATCTATTATTTTTGATCTAAATTGGCGTGCATACACATAGAATTCGTCCCGTTTCCCTTTGGGAGGTCATATATTAGCCTAATATTGGCTCACTGGATGTTGATCTTGTAACCCTTGCTCCTCGCATTCTCGGCCTTGGGCAGGACTATCTCGAGAACTCCATTCTTGAAGCTCGCCTTTGCCTCCTCGCGTTTCACAGGGCTCGTCAGCGGGAGCATTCTGCTAAACGCCCCGTACATCCTTTCACGGCGGTGGAAAGCCTTATCATCGATGGCTTTCTCCTGCTTCATCTCGCCCCTTATTGTTACGGCGTCATCGGTGAGGGTTATATCCACGTCCTTCTGATCCATGCCCGGTAGATTAGCTTTGATGATGATATCGTTTTCAGTCTCATACATATCCACGGAGGGTTGCCACGCCCGGCCGCCGAGGAAGCCCGGCACCCCTCTCCGCGCAAAGGTATCATCAAACATCCTGTTTATGGTCTCCCGCAGGGAAACCAGGTCATCAAATGGATCCCACCTGATCAGGCTCATAACTCCCAACCTCCATGCTCTTTGTTCTTTTGTAGTCCTTCTCTTATGGTTCTTTCATATAGATTCGCTCGAATATTAGCTAGGTATATTGCTATTGGTGTTAGCGGCCAATTCACCTTTAGTATCTCCAGGCATCCTAAGGCTAATTCGAGCCATTGAACCGGCAAAACCACTGTTATAAATTCAATCAGCAAATCAGTCAATAGAAATACAATAGGCGGCCGCATAAAGATCAGGACTTACGGTGTTGCGCGCCGTCCCCGGAGTGGAACACCGTAAGTCCTGGAAAAGTGGCGGTAATATTCAAACTTACACTCAGGTGGGTCGCTGGGAGGAATGGTTAGTACTCCTTCGGCATCTCCCCAAGCTGGGCATAGGTGAATACCGGCCCATCTTTGCACACATATTTCGAACCGATATTGCAGCGCCCGCACTTGCCTATGCCGCACTTCATCCTCATCTCGAGGGTCGTGACGATCTGCTCCGGTGCAAAACCGAGTTCGAGCAGGTTTTGGATTACAAACTTGATCATGATGGGCGGGCCGCACGTGACCGCCACAGCGCCCCCGGGCGCCGGCGCTACCTCCTTGAGGACGGCGGGCACAAAGCCGACCCTCCCCGTCCAGGCATCGTCGCCCCTGTCGACCGTGACCACGAGGTTCACGTCATCGCGCTGCCGCCATTTCTCGAGCTCCCATTTGAAGACCAGGTCGCCCGGGCTCCTGGCGCCGTAAATAATGTCGATCTTGCCGAAATCAGCCCTGTATTTCGCCGAGAGCATGTAGTTTATAAGAGACCTCAGTGGGGCGAGGCCTATCCCTCCACCGATGAATATTATGTCACGCCCCTTCATGTCCTCGATGGGGAATGTATTCCCGTAGGGACCGCGCACCCCGATAACCGCGCCCTCCTCCAGGTGGTGCAGGGCAGTCGTCACAGCGCCCATCCGCTTCACGCTGAACTCAAGGTAGCCCTCCTGGGTCGGGGATGAGGTGATCGAGATCGGGGCCTCGCCAACCCCAAATATCGAAACCTCCGCGAACTGGCCCGGGGCGTATTTAAAACCCTGCCAGGCGTCTTCGTTCAAGAATATGACCTCAAATGTCTTAACATCGCTCGAATCCGTCTCCTGTGTTATCCTCCTGATCCTCGAGACATGAGGCAGGTAAACATCCTGTACCACACCCGGAGTCACATCTGGAATCTCCCCGGCATACTGCAAAGCTCTCACCCCTCAACGACGCTTAAATGCGGTATCCAGACCAGAACGCGGCATTCAGATGACGCAGCATTCAAACGCAGCAGCTGGATGGACCTAGACGGCGCCCGCAGATACAGCGGGCGAAGCAGATGAATCAGGTGAAATGGATATAGCATCAAGAGATGCCAGAACGCTACGAATATCCATATTCACCGGACAGTTCTCTATGCAGCGCCCGCAGCCGACGCAAGCGATGTCGCCATTGTTCTCAACGAAATAGCTGAATTTGTGCATGACCCTCTGCCGGAAGCGCTCCTTCCGGCCCGGCCGCGGGTTATGGCCCGAGGCATGAAGCGTAAACATGGGAAACATGCACGCGTCCCAGCATCGCACCCTCCGGCCTTTGCTATCGATGGCCTCATCAGCTATATCAAAGCAGTGGCACGTCGGGCAGAGATAGGCGCACGCAGCGCACCCCAGGCATTTACGGTAAAGCTCGCCCCAGCACTCATGCTCAAATATCACCTTGAGCTTTTCGTGGATGCCTCGCGCGGGGACGAGCGCCGGGATCCTGGCCTCGGCCCGCTTCCTTGCGTCCCTCCCGGCTGCCAGGAGCTGCTCCAGCCGCTCATCATCCTCCGCCTCCAGTCGCCCACCGCCCTCTATCCCATCCTCCGCTGGCCTCGAGAGGCGCCAGAATCCCGGCACCGCGCCCTCGAGCCCCGCGATCAGCTCTGCCCCCCGATCGGTGACGGCCTTTACGAGGTAAACCTCCCCCAGGTCCTCGAGGATAACGTCGGATCCCGCTTCGTCAAACGGGCCTCCACCCGTGGAGGTACAAAAGCACGTCTCAGCGGGCTCGTTGCAGGCGACAGAGATTATCGCCGTTCCTCTCCGCCTGGCGACGTAATGGCCGTCCTTGTAATCGGCGGAATCAAAAACCTTATCGAGCAGCAAGAGGCTTCTCGCATCGCAGGGTCGCGTTCCGAAGATGACCCGGGGTCTATCGCTGTCATCATCGCTGGTGCCAACGCCGACGTCAATGCCAGTGCCAACGCCAACGCCGGGCCCGACCGGCTCGACCTTGACCGAGCTCACCATGCCTCCTGCGGTCCCGACCTCGAACTCTAGAAGCGTCTCGCTGGGGGGCAGGAATATCTCCTTGAGCGGCCGCGATGTGACGGTGGCGGGCATCGTCACCTCACCTGCGGACGACACCGGGGCGAATCTCGTCGTCTCCGCCTCCTGCACCGGGGCAAATACCCGGTACCTGGCAATAAGTCCGCCAAGGAAGCCGGCGAGTTCGCCCTTATCCAAAACGCCAACGCCCGTGCCTTGGACTCCAGGGCCACCCGTACGATCTAGACCGGCGCTACCACGCATCTAAAAAGCACCTCGCACAAGACAAATATAGCATGTAACGTAAACCACCCCAGGGACGGGAGCGGTTTCATAAATGGTTAATGGTTACAGGTCATAGAACGAAATCGTCAGGATCCTCCTTGCTGAACGCGGCAAAAACAGCCGGCGCGCCTGCGGCCGCGGCCTTGCCAGCCTCGTAGTCAAAAAGCACCCTGGCGTCCTTCTCCATCTTCCTCGTGAGCTTCCGCAGATCGATGCCCATGGGGCAAGCGCGCACGCACGCCCCGCAATCGATGCACCTCCCCGCCAGGTGAATGGCGCGCCCCAGGTGAAACACCATCTTGTCCGAGAGCGCCCGATCCTTGCCCATCCACTTGGGGGTCGCCCTGTCCGCGAAGCATTCCGGGCAATAACAGAGCGGGCATGCCTGCCGGCATGCATAGCACAGGATGCAACGATCGAATTCCTGAGAGAAATAATTCCAGCGCTCCTCGCTCGACCTGGCCTCAAATTCCCTTATCTCTCCAAATGGGTCGCGGCTTTCCTCGCTCTTATCATCCTTATCACATGCGCCGCCCGCGCCCATAGCCTCGGCTCCGGCGCTTTTGGCCTCCCCTGCCAGAAAATCGTAAACCGGGGCCGTGCGTTCCTCGCATACCTGGCACGATGGGTGCAACAGCTCGGCCCCATCGCCTTCGCCCCTCCCGGCCCTCCTCCGATCGATCACGCCCGTGCACGCGACGGCCACAATCTTAACACGGTCGCGCTCGACCTGCTTCTCAGCCAGGAGGCGAGCTAAAGCCCGCCCATCGCAGCCCTTTACAACCACGCCAGCCCGGCCCTCGATCCCCGGCAGGTAAACGGCCAGATCATTCTCGCAGCGCGCATCCCAGATGAGGGCGTCAGCGTCCTCGGGCCGGGTTACAAATACAGGCGTGACCCTCGAAGGCAGGGTCCCCTGCCCATAGCCGATGAAAACATCTACCGCCCCGTCGCTGAGGAGTTTGCGGGCTATGCGCCTGATATCCTCCTGTGCCGCCTTGTCCACGGCCTCATTCGCGGCAGCATTCGCGACAGCATCGCCTACGCCGCTATTTCCCCTTCTCTCTCTGCCATCCTCTGAACCGCTCATACATATTACATCACTCATAAAACTGCGCCCGCCCCTCCTTGCATTTCCCTCACCTTGACCAGCTTACGGGCCGGGCCCAGCTCCCTGACGCGCCTCGTCACGGTTTTGATGACGTCCGCGAACTTCTCGCCCTCAGCGGCGGAGACCCATGAAAACTGAACCCTTCCCTCCTCCACACCGAAATACTCAATAAGCCTCTTGAGCATGGCGAATTTGCGTCTAGCGAGGTAATTGCCGGCTATATAGTGACAGTCGCCAGGGTGGCACCCCGACACGAGCACGCCGTCGGCGCCGCGCTGCAGGCATTTTAGGATGAGGAGCGGGTCGACCCGTCCCGAGCACGGCACCCGGATGACCCGGATATTGGGCGGGTACTGTATTCGACTGGTCCCTGCGAGGTCCGCGCCGGCATATGAGCACCAGTTGCAGAGGAATGCGACGATCTTCGGCTCCCATTCGCTGTCCTGGTTCGTATTCGTATCCATATTCACATCCGTATCTGTATTCATATTCATACCCGCGTTCACACCGCATTCACCTCCGCCAGTATCTCCTCATCCGTGAACCCCTTCAGGGTTACCGCCCCGCACCGGCAGGTCGCAGCGCACGCGCCGCAGCCCTTGCACAGGGCCGCATTGATCCTGGCAACGCGCTCCTTCGAATCAAGCTCGATCGCCTTGTACTGGCAAACCTCGACGCACATCCCGCACCCGCTGCACCGCGCCTTGTTGATCTCGGACTTTATCCCCTCGCTCCTGATCTCCTCCAGGCTCAGGACGGTGCATGCCCGCGCGGCCGCCGCATGAGCCTGCGCCACCGTCTCATCTATCGACTTCGGCGCATGGGCGAGGCCCGCCAGGAATACCCCCTCCGTGGCGAAATCCACGGGTCGCAGCTTCATGTGGGCCTCCAGGAAGAAGCCGTTATCATCGAGGGGAACCTTCAGCATCTGCGCCAGCTGGTGATTTGAATCGTTGGGCACGATGGCGGCGGCAAGCACCACCATGTCAGCTGGTATCGCAATCCTGCTCCCGAGAAGCGTATCGCGCACCACCACGCGGAGCCTCGCGGAGGGTTCTCCACCCCCATCGCCCCCTTGCCCGGCCATGGGCTCAGCCGCCACAGGCCCCACCGCACTAGGCCCGGCCACTTCCTCGACTACCGGGGGCTCATCCTCGGGATAACGTATGAATACAACGCCAGCCTCGCGGGCCCGCTGGAAGTATGCCTCCCTCTCCCCATAGGTCCTGATATCCCGGTAGAGGACATATACGTCGGCCTCGGGGTCCTCAGCCTTCAACCTGAGGGCGTTCTTCACCGCTTCGCTGCAGCACATCCTACTGCAGTAATCCCGCCCGGCCTCGCGCGAGCCCACGCACTGTATCATCACGAAGGTGCGACCGGTGCCGGTGCTCGCGGCGCGACCATCGGGCGCGCCCGGCTCATCCTGCTCATCTCGTGCGCCAGGTCGAATCCTTCCCGCGGCAAGTAGCTCCTCGAACTCGGACTGGGTGACGACCCTGGGATTCTCCCCGTAGAGGTACCTATCAGGCTTGAACTCGCCGGCCCCGGTGGCCACTATAACGACACCATGCTCGACCTCGGCCTCGATGCCGCCGCCAACCGGCGCGATCCTGCTCTTGAAATTGCCCACGTATCCTGCTATCTCGCTTACAACGCACCCAAGGTAAACGTGGATGAGCGGCTCGCCGTCGACCCTGCGAATCAAATCCTCGAGATGCGCCTGCACATCCTTGCCCTCGAGCGTAAAATATATCCTGCGAAGGTGGCCGCCCAGCTCGAGCTCCCTCTCGACCAAGTGAACCTCAAAGCCCTGGCGCGCCAGGTCCAGCGCCGCCGTCATGCCTGCGAGGCCGCCACCTATGATGAGCGCCGAATGCTTCACTGAGATAGGTAGCCGCTCGAGGGGCTCCAGGAGCGCCGCCCTCGCGACGGCCATCCGCACAAGGTCCTTGGCCTTTTCCGTGGCGAGCCCCGGCTCGTGCATGTGTACCCATGAACACTGGTCGCGAATGTTCGCCATGGCAAAGAGGTAATGATTCAGCCCGGCCTCGCGGATGGTCTCCTGGAAGAGGGGCTCGTGCGTCCGCGGGGTGCACGATGCGACAACGACCCTGGTGAGGCCGTGCTCCTGTATCTTCTCCTGGATGCGCTTCTGCGTATCCTGGGAGCAGGTATAGAGATTTCGCTCGGCGTAAACCACATGAGGCAGCGTCTTAGCGTATTCGACAACGGCCGGGACATCCACCACGCCGCCGATGTTGATGCCGCAGTGACATACAAAGACCCCTATCCGGGGGCCCTTGCCCCTGAGATCCTTCTCCGGCGGGTAGGTCTTCTCACGGACCAGGCTCCCGCGAGCGCTCGCCAGGAGCGCCGCCGCCGCTCCGGCCGCCCCGCTCGCCTGCGTCACCGTCTCCGGTATGTCCTTGGGCCCCTGCATCGCGCCGCACACGAAAACCCCCGGGCGCGAGGTCTCCACAGGGTCGAAGGCCCCGGTCCTGGCAAAGCCGTACTCATCGAGCTCTATGCCCAGGGCCCGCGCCAGGTCGACTGCGCCCTTCGGGGGCTCCAGGCCCACGCTCAGCACGACCAGGTCGAATTCTTCCTTTACAACCCTTCCACCCTCGTCCTCATACGAAACGATGAGGTTATTCGTCTCGGGAGCCTCCGAGATATCGGCCACGCGCGTCCTTATATACCTGACGCCGTATTCAGACTTGGCCCTTTCGATGTAGCTGTCGAAGCCCTTCCCGTAGGATCGCATATCCATATAGAATATGGTGGGCTCGACACCGGGGGCATGCTCCTTTGCAATCACGGCCTCCTTGCTCGCATACATGCAGCATACGGATGAACAGTATTCATTGCCGCAGGACCTGTCCCTCGAGCCAACGCACTGGATGAACGCGATCTTCCGGGGTATGTCGCCGTCGGAGGGCCGGAGGACCCTGCCCTCGAACGGCCCCGAGGCGCTCAGAATGCGCTCGAACTCCACGCTGGTCACCACGTTTGGATAGCGCCCGTAGCCGTACTCGGCCATCCGCCCGGGGTCATACGGCTCAAAGCCTGGCGCCAGGATAACGGCGCCGACGTTGAGCTCCCGGGTGTTTGCGGCATCATCGTATTTCACGGCCCCGGCCATGCAGATATTCTCGCACAGCCCGCAGCCTATGCACGTTTCCCTGTCAATGGCATAGGCGAGAGGCACGGCCTGCGGGTAATCTATGTAGACTGACGGCCGGCGGGAGAGCCCCGCATTAAAGGCGTCCCGCGCCGCGCTGACAGGGCAGTGCTCGGCGCACAGCCCGCACCCCGTGCACTTCTCGACATCAATATACCTCGCCCTCGTCTTCACCATCGCCGTGAAGTTCCCCGGGCTGCCTTCGAGGCCCGTCACCTCGCTGTTGGGGATCACCTCTATATTCAGGTGCCTGCCGCACTCAACGAGCTTGGGCGACATTATGCACATGGAGCAATCATTCGTCGGGAAGGTCTTGTCGAGCTGCGCCATGACCCCGCCGATGGCCGGCTTTGCCTCCACGATATACACCTTGAAGCCGGAATTTGCGAGATCAAGGGCCGCCTGCATCCCCCCGATCCCGCCACCCACGACCAGAACAGCTCCAACATTCTTATCCAAGGTCATCTACCCCTATGCCCGTAGTTGTTGACTGGTATCTGGGCGATTGTTGCTGGACATCGTAAATATCGAGGACCCCGCGTTTCTTTAGGTACGCAACCTGCTTCAAGACATCCATGGCGGCCAGCCCGAGCATTGATGCTATATCCTTAACCGATAACGGTTCACGCGCCGCAAGGATTCGCACCCCCGCCCGCACGTATTCCTCGGCTATCACATCTTGCACCAGCCGCTCGAGCCTGGCCTCATCAATCCTCTCGCCATATACGCTACCCTCTTCCCTGAGCTCGCGCAGCCTCCCCACGAGCCACCTGAACCTCTCGCCTTCTACGATCTCCACAGCTATCGCCAGGGCCAGAGCAAGCCCATCGCAGGATGAAGAAGAAGATGCTGCTGATGCCGCTGCTGCTGGTGGTGATGATGATAATGATGACGGTGATGATCGAGGCAAAGGCGAAAATGAAGACGAAGCCTTCAGCGGCCCCATGTGCCTTATCCTATTGCAGAATTCCTCGACGATCTCGGCAAACCTGGCGCCCTCGGCCGCCGAAACCCAGTCAAGATGCAGCCTCCCAGGGTCTATGCCGACCTGGCGGAGCACCTCCCATACAATCCTCACGCGCTGGTCAGTCTGGTAGTTGCCCGTGAGGTAGTGGCAATCCCCGAAATGGCACCCAAGCACGAGGACCCCGTCGGCGCCGTTCATAAAGGGCCTGATCATCATCGCGGGGTCGATCCTTCCCGAGCACATCACCCGGATGGCGCGCACGTTGGCCGGATAGCCGAGCCTCGACGTGCCCGCGAGGTCGGCGCCGGCGTATGAGCACCAGTTGCACAGGAAGGCCACGATCTCCGGCTCAAACCCCGGCTCAACTCCTGACTCGAACCCTGACTCAACTTTCGTCTCAGCCACCACCGCCTAGCTCACCTCCAGCAGCGCCGCCGTCTGGGCGTAGATCTGGTCATCCGAGTAGTGGCGCATCTTGATGGCCCTCGCCGAACACGCGGCGCCGCACACGCCGCACCCCTTGCACGCCACCTCGATGACCCTCGCCTTGAATCCCTTATCGGTCTTCTCAACCTTGATGCCGCCATAGGGGCAAAGCTTCTCGCAGAGCCGGCACCCGATGCACAACTCCTCATCGACAACAGGATTCAGCGGGTCCATCTCTATCCTGTCGCTCGCCAGGACGCCCGCGGCCGCGGCCGCCGCGCACCCCGCCTGGGCGACGCTATCCGGGATATCCTTGGGGAATTGAGCACACCCGGCCAGGTAAATTCCTTCAATGGAGGTTTCGGCCGGCCGCAACTTCGGATGGCCCTCGAGCAGGAACCCGTCGGCGCTCCTTGAGACGTTCAGCTTCTGCGCCAGCTCCACGAGGCCCCCGGGCGGCCGCAGCCCTATAGCCAACACGGCCATATCAAACGTGAGATCCAGGATACACCCGCTATCTGCATCCTCCGCGACGATCCGGAGGCTGTGGTCCTCAGGGCTCTCCACTATCTCACCGGGCTTCCCCCTCACGAAGACAATGCCCTCGCTTCGCCCGCGTTGATAAAACTCCTCGAAGCCCTTGCCGGCCGTGCGCATATCGGTATAGTAGACGTAAACCTCGGCATCCGGGTATTTCTCCTTGATCATGAAAGCCTGCTTCGCCGTTATCATGCAGCACACACGCGAGCAATACTTCCCCGCCCCATCCATTTCATGCTCATCGCGCGACCCGACGCACTGGATAAAGGCTATGCGACGCGGAGCCTCCCAATCGGACGGCCTCTTCAGCTTCCCATGGGTGGGGCCATCGGCGCAGATGATCCGCTCGAAATCAAGGCTTGTGATGACATTCGGGAAACGCCCGTAGCCATACTGTGTCTTCCTGGAGGCGTCATAAGGCTCAAAGCCTGTGGCCATCACTATGGCCCCGACCTCCAGCGTCACGATCTCCTCCCTCTGGGAGAAATCCACCGCCCCGCGCTCGCAGATCTTCTCGCAGACCCGGCACTTCCCGCCGCGCGTGAAGTACCTGCAATAATCCGGATCGATTACGTAGCTTGCGGGGATCGCCTGGGGGAATGGAATATATATGGCCTTCCGCTCCGAATAGCCGCGATTGAATTCATCCGGGGCCTTTGATGGGCATTTCTCAGCGCAGAGGCCGCACGCCACGCATTTGGATTCATCTATATATCGCGGCTTCCGCAGGACCTCAACCCTGAAGCTCCCCACCTGACCCTCGACCTTTCGAACTTCTGTATAACTCAAGAGCTCGATGTTGCTGTTCTCCCGCACCTCTACCATCTTCGGGGACAGGATGCACAGGCTGCAATCGAGGGTTGGGAACGTCTTGTCGAGCATCGCCATGTGCCCGCCAATGCTCGGCTCCCGCTCCACGAGATAGGTCTTTACGCCCATATTTGCAAGATACAGGGCCGCCGAGATCCCCGCAACCCCTCCCCCGATCACCATGGCTGACTTCGTCACGGAGCCCACATTGCGCTCGAGGGGCTCCAAAAGCGCAGCCCGCGCGATGGCAGCTCTTGTGAGCGCCGCAGCCTTCCTGGTCGCAGCCTCGCGATCATGCCCGTGCACCCAGGAGCACTGCTCCCGGATGTTGGCCATCTCCAGGAGGAACGGGTTCAACCCCGACCTGGTCATGAGCTGGCGAAAGGTACGCTCATGAAGGCGGGGTGAGCATGATGCTATAACAACCCTGTCGAGGTTGAGGTCCTTGATGTCATCAGCGATGGTCTTTTGCCCGACCTCGCTACATGTATACTTGTTATCGCGCGCAACGACAACCCCCGGCAGGCCGGCCACAACATCGCGCACGCGCGCCACATCCACCGTTGCCGCTATATTCAGCCCGCAGTGACATACGTACACACCAATCCGGGGGGTGGGGCCAGCTTTGACCCCGCCGTGTGCCATACCCATAACTATCCGGTCACCACCTCTCAGCCGAGCTTCGCCAGAAGCGCCTTGGGCTTTATGGGGTTCATGTTGAGCGCGAGCTCCTCCGGCTCCATCCCCATCGCAAGCCCGAGAACCTGCGGATAATAGAGGACGGGCAGGTCGTATTTGACGCCATACTTGGACTGTATCTTCCTCTGGTTTGCCCCATACATGATATTACAGAACGGGCAGACGAGGTTTATGGCGTCGGCGCCGCGCTTCGAGATATCGTCCAGCTTCTGTTTGGTCATGCTGAGGGATATGTTTTCATCGACCCCGAGAATCGCACCGCCGCAGCACTCCTTCTTTGTAACATAGTCGACCGGCACCGCCCCCGCGGCCTCCACCAGCGCGTCGAGGCTGGCCGGCACCTCGGGGTCGTCGAAACGGTCGTAAATCTCGGACGGCTTCAGGTAATGGCATCCGTAATGCGAGGCGATCCGCAGGGAGCTGATATCGCGTTTCACGCTCTCCCTCACCCTATCAAGCCCGACATCCTCATAAAGAACGCGCGCGAAGTGCCTGACCCTGGTCCGGCCCGAATACTTCCTCCCCAGCCTCTTCAGCTGCTCATTGACCTTGCCGAGAAGCTCCCCGTCCTCGCCGAGCCTCCTGGCCGCCTCGGTCAGGACGGAGGTGCAGGCGCTGCAAAGGGTGGTGATATCGAGGCCGTGCTCCTCCGCAAGGCTCAGATTCCGCGCAGCCATGAGAAGCGTCGTATCCTGGTGAACCGACTTCACAGGATAGCCGCAGCAGCTGAATTCGGGTATATCAATAAGCTCAATACCGAAGCCGCCTGCAACCTTGCGGGCCGAGACCTCGTAGCTCATGGCCCTCACGGGCACCGTGCAACCCAAAAATATAGCATACTTCACTGCGATGGCCACCTCCCCACGTCTCTCACGTCAACATCAACGTCACGCGCTCGCCGTGCTGACCGGCTCCTGGGATTCCGCGCTCAGCAAGTCAGCGAGCCCCGTGACCTTGAAGATCTCGGCGACCTCGGCGATGTCCCCGGAGAGCCGGGCGAGCCCGAGCTCCTCCCGCTTTTCCTCTGTGAATTCATCGACCTCATACAGCCTGCCATGCGAGCCGATTAGTTCCGCCTGAGCCCTGAAGGCAGGGTGGATGTACCCCTCACGAACGGCCATGTTCTTCAAGGCGTTCATGACCTCGGTGATCCTGACATCCTGCGGGCAGCGCTCGTAGCAGGTGTAGCACGTGGAGCAGAGCCATATGAAATCGCTCCTCAGGACCTGTTCCCTCATCCCCAGTATGACCATGCGGATGATGCGCCTGGGGTTATACTTGCTATCTATCTCGCTGACGGGGCAACCCGATGTACAGGTGCCGCACTGGAAGCAATACTTTATATGCTCGCCGCCCTCCTCCTTCGCGACCTCATGCTTAAACCTGGGGTTGAGATCTGTGATCACAACATCCATAAGCCATCCTCCCCGCGTTCCTTCTCGACGCGCTCACAATCACACGATCACAATATCACGGTCACGATCACTTGCGCAATCGCCTTCAGCATCATTTCTTCACGTGCTTGGCTATTTCCTCCTCGAGCCACTCAGCGGCCTTCCCCGCCTGGAGCAGGTTCTCCAGCTCTGCAGGATTATCGAATTTGATTTTGGCGACCCAGCCGTACCCATAGGGGTCGCTATTCAATACAGTTGGATCGTCCTCGAGGGCCTCGTTGACCTCCACGATCTCGCCGCTCACAGGGGCATAGACCCGCCCAACCCACTTACCCGACTCGACAGAGGCGAGAGGCTTTCCCTGCTGCACCTTCTTGCCCTCCGGGGGCAGGTCAACCGAAACGAACTCCCCCGCCAGCTTCTGCGCGAAATCATTGATCCCGACGACCATGATATCGCCCTCGACCCGGCCCCAGCTATGGTTCGTGTCGTAATAGAGCTCATCCGGCAGCGAATATCCCTGAACATCCATAACCACACAACCTCCTGCGCTTTCTTTATGAATATGGCCCTACATATCGTCCTGGTCATACACCGGCCTCGGCAAGAGGCCCGCCCGCTCGACGATAACAGGCGCAATACTCTCCCACATTATCGGCATGAGATGGATGCCGCTCACGCCCTCGATCTCCCGCAGCTGCAGGATCGTCTCCACGCATATCCTGATGCCTTCCTCCTTGGGATCGGAGGCCTGCTCCATGCGCCTCACCAGCTCATCCGGCACGCTCATGCCAGGAACATCGTTCTTCATGTACCTCATGGCGCCCGCCGACTTTACAGGTATCACCCCCGCCAGGATATACACCCTCTCGTGGAGGCCGTGATCCCACACCATCTCCATCCACCTTCTGAACCTCGGGACATCGAAGACCGCCTGCGTCTGGATGAAGTCGGCGCCGGCAGCGACCTTCTTCGCAAGCCGCACAACCCGGTATTCGAACGGGTCGGCGAAGGGGTTCGCCGCCGCCCCTATAAACATCCGCGGCTCGGACTTCATCTCCTCGCCATTCAAGAATCTCTTGTCGTCCCGCATGCCCTTGACCATGCCGATCAGTTGAATCGAGTCGATATCGTAAACGTTCTTCGATGTTGGGTGATTCCCAAAGCTTTGATGGTCACCCGTCAGACACAATATATTCTTGATGCCGAGAGCAGATGCGCCGAGGATATCGCTTTGCATGGCGATCCTGTTCCTGTCGCGGCAGGTCATCTGCATCACAGGATCCAGGCCGAGCCCGGCGGCGATCGCGCACGCGGCGATGCTCGACATCCTCACGATGGCCGTCTGGTTGTCCGTTATGTTTACCGCATCGACATAGCCCTTGTAGGCCTTCGCCTTCTTGACCACGACCTCCCTGTCATTGCTCTGCGGGGGGCCGAGCTCGCCCGTGACGGCGAAATCACCGTGCGCCAGGACCTTTTCAAGGTTGCTCCCTGATCTCATAGCAACATATCCTCCCTGACAACCTTCCTCGGCCCGCCATCGCGGTTTTTGAACCAGTCCTTGGGTGGGAGCACCGTCCCGAGCGCCTCCAACCTCCCCAGTGACTTCATCCTGTCGAATATCAACTGCCAGGCGCAATCGATATCCTTGCTGACCTCACACTTGCCGTTCTGCGACCCCCCGCACGGGCCGTTCAAGAGGCTCTTGGAGCACCGGGCTATGGGGCAAATCCCTCCCGTCCGATCGAGCACGCAGTCGCCGCACCCCGCGCAAAGCTCTGTCCAGAGTCCCTGCCTCTCGGGCATCCCTATGAATTTGGTGTTGAGGGCGGGGAGCACCACCTTGCCCTCAAACATCCTGGCCATCGCCTGGACACCGGCGCCGCACCCCATGCTCAGCACGGCATCGGACGCCGCGACCTTCTCCGCGATGTCCCCGAGAAACTCCCACTCGCACTGGCGCTCAACCGTGGCCTCGCTGACATCAATCAGGGGGCTCAACCTGCCCTCACGGGCCCACGCCATCCTGATCAGGGATGCCAGGATACCGGCCTCCTTTTCGCCGCCGGCCATGCAGACCGTGACGCACGTTCCACAGCCCACCACAAGGATCCTGCGATAACCATCTATCATCCTGAGAATCTCGGCTACCGGCTTCTGCTCCGCAACTATCATATCCGCACCCTTCACCTCGCTCGCGCTGCCTGAGCCTGCTCCCCTGTCGCAAGCCCCTGCTCTCTCGCCCCTGTCCCTATCCCTGTAACTGTAATCCCCGTGGCGGGACCGGGACCCATGTTTTCGACCTGCCTCGAAAACTCCTCAATGATCCTGGAGAAACGCGCATCCATATCCGGGGCGAGGTGAAAGAATTGAATCCTATCCTCCTCGATCCCAATGTCCCGGATAAGCCTGCGAACATACCCCACGCGCTTCTTCGCCCGCACGTTCCCTGTGAGATAGTGGCACGCCTCCTCAAAGCAACCAAGCACGATGACGCCGTCCGCCCCACCCTCGAGGGCCTTGAGGATATCGATGACCTCCACCCTACCGGTGCAGGGGACTTTCACGATTTCAACCCCACCCACCCGACCCACCTGGAACCCTGGGTTTTCGCCGGGCACTGTTGCCTCCATAGGCATGGTTTCCCCTGTTTTCTGCCCGAGCGCTGCGGCTGCGGCCGCGGCCTCATATGCAGAATGCTCGCAAGCGAAAGCGACGATCTTAGGCATGAATAGCCCTCCCTCGGCTATGAGACTTCCAGGTCGTCCAGATCATCCAGACCATCCCGGCCATCGAAATACTCTTCACGTCCCCAATGACCTTCTAGATGATCTTCTGGATGAACCTCCAGATGCTTCAGGGTTATCGCCCTGGCCGGGCACTCGCTCACGCAAACACCGCACCCCTGGCAAGCTATGGGGGTCACCCTCGCAGCCCGGTTCTCGTGATCCACCTCGATGGCCGCGTGCGGACACGACCTCAAACACGTAAGGCAGAGCGCGCATTTTCCAGGGTCCACGCTGGCCGTCGCCCAGTCAACAGGACTGTGGCTCCTGGAGATCAGGCGATATGCCCGCAGCGCCGCCACCCTCGCATCTGAGACAACCTCATCCTCATCCTGGGGCCCGCGACACGTCCCGGCGAAATATATCCCGCGCCTGCTGGAATCGGCCGGCAGCAGGTGGACATTGTCCTCCTGGAAGAACCCCAGCGGTCCCGGGTGAACATTCAATATGGAGGCAAGCTCGGGGGCATCAATATCGGGCACCATCTCCTCGGCGATCACAAAGCAATCGCACTCGACCCTCAAATATCCAGCGACATCGCCGGGCCCGGCGAGCGAGCTATCACGGACGGTGATGATCAACTTTCCGCCCTCACCATCCACTCCATCCGCTCTCTGCACGCCAGGAATATGTGAGCCACATTTGATGAAAACCGCCCCCCTGTCGCGAGCCTCGCGGTATAGCACGCTCATGCCGCCCCCCGCCACCTTGACGTCCTCACACAGGACTATAACCTCTCCCCCACGATCCAGGGTCCTGACAGCCGTCCTCAGGGTCAGCCTGAATGCCGGACCATTGTTGCCAGCCATTACAGGGACCCAGAAAACGACCCTCCGGCCGGCCGGCTCCTTGAATATATTGCCCTTCCGGAACTCCGAGAGGGTAACGACGCCGCCACCATCCGGAAGTCCCGCTCCGGCCGCAGGCGCAGGGAGCTCGAGCCTGTGGCCGGTGGACACGATAATGGCGCCGGCGCGGATTATACCCGGAAGGTCGCCGCCAGGATGAGATGATGATAATATGACCTCAAAATTGCCCGCCTGACCGCGCAGGCGCCCAATGCGGGAGGACGTCTTGACGCTGATCAGCTCATCCTCCATTATCCTCTCGACGAGAGCCGATACGTCCGGCCTCTCCGAAAGGTGAACCCGGCCGCCAAGGCTCACGTCACGCTCCACGATCGTGACAGCCACGCCCAGGTCGGCCAGGGTCTTCGCCGCAACCATCCCCGCAAGGCCGCCGCCGACTACGACGACATGGTCGCCCTGGCTCCCGTCGCCCTGGCCACGATCGGGGCGGTCCTGGACCTTTGTAGGTGAACTCGAGAGCTCCCACATGTTTCCCCGCGCCAGGGCATTCAAAATCTCAGTTGCCACTCCCTCGCCGTCCCTCATCGCCTCCGCAATATCCATCGGCCCGCGGCACGAGCCTGCAACAAAGATGCCAGGCACCCCCGTCGGGGAATCAAAGAAACCATCGTGGCCGGCGCCCACCCCAAATACCTCGCCGAACCTGCCTGTATCGCTGCCAGGGGCGCTGCCCACCGCCAGCACGACGAGATCAAACCCCGCCCTGCGCACATCCCCTGTATCTGGATCCTCATACCTGACCTCGAGGCAGTGGGGGCGCTCACCCGCACCCTCCCCGCTCTCCAGCCCATCGAGCACCCTCACCTCTCCAGGCATGCTCCTGATCATGCGAACGTTCCCGGCCGTCTCACAATACTCCTTGAAAGCCTGAGGGGCTTTGCCACCTCCCTGGAAATCCATATAGAATACGGCTATCTCAATAGCCGGGAGTTGCTCACGTATCACCTTGGCGAGCCGGAGGGAGTACATGCAGCACACCCGGGAACAATAATCATGCTCGCCGCGGACGTCGCGCGACCCTACGCACTGGATAAAGGCTACCGAACGGGGCGCGACACCACCCAGGTATTCGGCCAGCATTCGCCCTCCCCGTAGCGCCCTCTCGAGCTCGAACGCCGAAACCACCCTCGCGTGGCGCCCGTAGCCGAGGTGCGGGCGCAGCCGTGCGTCAAACACATCAAAGCCCGTCGCGATGACGACAGCCCCGACCTCCAGAACCTCGCCGTTAGACAGGCGTAGCCTGTAATCTCCAAACTCCCCTGAGGACCTCTCGACGCTGCACCCGGTAAGCACCTTTATATTCCGGCAGGAAGCCACCTCGCGTATCTTATCCGCTACTGCGCATACATTGCACTTATTGCACCTATCCGTCGCCTTGCAACCGTAATATGCAGCCTTCCCGCCCAGCCTAGGCTCCTTCTCCACGAGATAAACATTCAACCCGCTATTCGCCAGAACCACAGCCGCCGACATCCCGGCCGGCCCGCCGCCTATAACGGCGATTCCCGCACCCTGCATCGGGGTTTCCCTCCTCGAAAGACGCCTCAATCTCTATCTATTCGCATTAGGTGCAAAAACTCCTGCTTTTTCGAAATGGTTTATCTCAAGTAAAGGGGCACACGCCACACAGGCGCTGTGGCCTGGACTGAAGCCGGGGCACACCGGTATAATCACCAGTATAATATAAAATACATTGGCATAAGAAAATACACCCCGGGGCATAAAAAATATGGCCCAGCGAGATCGAAGGAATCGATCCCGCCGGGCTATATCCGTCCCACCTTGCTCACACAAGGTCTCCTGCTTACTCACAGCCCCGGGGGCTCCCAGGGTGAGCCAGGAGAATCGAGATGCAGCAATCCCTCTCTACTTGAAGCCTCTACTTGAAGAGGGTTTTCACCTCGTTCCAGAGCTCTATGGGCACGGTCTTGGTCTTGCCAACGGCCACATCAAGGTCAACAGTGACGATCTTGTTCCCCACGACGGCCGGCATCTTTCCGAACTCGCCCTTCATGACCAGGTCAACAGCGGCCATGCCTAGCCTGGTCGGGTAGTACCGGTCCGAAACTGTCGGGGGTCCTCCCCTCTGGATGTGCCCTACGGCGGCGGCCCGCGTCTGGACTCCCGTTCTCTTCTCGATCTCGTCGGCGATCGCTTGGCCAACACCTCGCAGCCCGAGCCTGATATGGCCAAACGCGTCCACCTCGCCGCCAGCATCCTCACCGACGCTTGGCAGCTTCACTCCCTCGGACACGACCACTAGGCCGTAAGACCTGCCACGCGCGCGGACATCCTTGAGATGCTTGCACATCTCATCGAGATCGACCGGGACCTCGGGGATGAGGATCCAGTCTGCGCCGCCAGCCATGCCAGTCATAAGTGCCACCCAGCCCGCATCCCGCCCCATGACCTCCAACACCATTATGCGGTGATGGGAGCGCGCAGTATCCCGCAGGCGCTCCAGGGCGTCCACGGCAACGCTCACCGCTGTATCAAAACCGATGCAGTATTCCGTCCCTGAGACGTCGTTGTCCATGGTCTTGGGAACTCCCACCGCAGGCGCGCCGAGCTTGCTCAGCTTGTTGGCGACTCCGAGGGTATCATCACCGCCGATCCCGACGATGGCGTCGAGGTTGAATTTCTTTATATTATCGAAGACCTTCTGAACATCCTCCTCCTTTTTGAAGGGGTTGGTCCGGGAGCTCCCAAGCATCGTCCCGCCGACCGATATGATAGTGTCGACATCGGCGAGCCCGATCGGGGCCATATCGCCCTTCACAAGGCCGGCCCAGCCATCGCGTACCCCCATGACCTCCAGGTTGTAGTCGAGCGCCCGCATCACAACCCCCCTAATTGCAGGATTGAGACCCGGGCAATCCCCGCCTCCTGTAAGCACCCCTATTCGCTTGATCTCCGGCATGAATCCTCACTCCTTACACCCGTTATTTACCTTATTTTGCCTCATTTCTATTCCTTCTTGAGGTCGCTTGCCGAAAGCTCCTGGCGGCCGCCATAACCGGCTCCCTTTGCAGCAAAGTTGCTGGCCTTGCCTGACGCGCCAAACAAACGCATCTTGGCCTTGATGACCTTCTTGATCTCCTCGCGGCCTACCCCAGCAATCTTGCGCGGGTCGACCACGCTCGGATCCTTCGCCATGGCCTCCTTCATACCGCGGGTGAATGCCTTATTCAGCTCGGTCGCGATATTTATCTTGCAAATCCCGGCCTTGATCCCCTCACGGTAGCCCTCGTCGGTTACCCCCGAGGCGCCATGCAGGACGAGAGGAATACCTGTGATCTCCCGGATTTTGGCTATCCGCTCGATATCGAGCTTCGCCTCCTGAACCTTCATCTGGTGGACGCTGCCAACCGCAACGGCAAGGGAATCGCACTGGGTCTCCTCCACAAAACGCAGGGCCTCCTCGGGCTTGGTCATGAGAGCCCTAACCTCTTCGAGCGTGACCCCGATCTGCGGCACCTTGCCCAGCTCAGCCTCCACAGGGATCCCACATGCATGAGCTATCTCGGTGACCTTCTTCGTTATTGCCGCGTTCTCCTCGAACGGGAGCGAGGAACCGTCAAACATCAGCGATGTGAAGCCAGCCCTGAGGCACCTCACATTCTGCAGGAAATCCGTGCCGTGATCCAGGTGCAAAACCACGGGCACGCTAGCAGCCCCCGCCGCGACCTTCACCATGGCCACAACCTGGTCGAGTCCTGCGTATTTGATTGCCCCCTGGCTCGCCTGGAGGATGACAGGGGCCTGCTCTTCCTCGGCTGCCTCGACGATAGCCTGGACATACTCCAGGTTATTCGCATTAAAGGCTCCGACAGCGTACCCATTTTTCTGGGCATCGAGCAACATCTCTTTACTGGTTACTAGCGGCATAGTCTATACCCTCCTTAAGTTATATCTGGATCCAGACTTCACCCGGGCACTGGCACCCGGACTCTTGCCTGGACCATAGTTCAGCATCTGCTTGCAGCATTTATCTGCACCTAGCATTTGCCTCTTTCGCGGTTCTATTCTGCAGCAATCACTAGATTCCTGCTTTTTGATTCTCAAAACTTTGCGAGCGCATAAAATTAGTCAGGAAGGGAGACGCGAGTCATGGCCATGAATGTAATCCTCCCGACTATCGTCGGATTTGCGTCGGGCGCCATCGGGACTGGCCTCGGTGGCTCGGTCGCAGTCCTCCACAAGAACCCTTCTCAGAGAGCGCTTGCATTCCTGCTTGGCTTTGCAGGGGGAATAATGCTGGCTGTCGTGGCCTTTGATCTCATCCCCACATCATTCAAGGTAGGCGGGGTTCTGGCAGGCATCCTGGGGTTCGCGGCGGGCATGTGGAGCCTCGCACTGGTATCCAGCATCCTGCCTGGCACCACGGAGTATCAAGGCGCCAGGGCCCATTACCTGAAAACCGGCATCCTCGTGGCTCTGGGCATAGCCACCCATGACCTAGCAGAGGGCCTGGCCATAGGATCAGGGTACGTCGCCGCGGAAATGCTCGGTTTCCGCGTTGCCCTGATAATGATGATCCATAATATACCCGAGGGAATGGCTATCGCTGCTCCGTTTCATATTGCGAAAGTCAGGAGGCGAAAAATCCTGCTCGCCACCTTGATCGCCAGCGCCCCCACCGGCGCGGGGGCCCTGGCCGGCTCGCTCCTCGGGGAGATTTCCCCCCTCATGCTCTCGGCGTGCTTGAGCATGGCAGGCGGGGCCATGACAAGCGTGGTCGCGAGGCAGCTGATCCCGGATGCATGGGATCTAAAGGCGAAGCCCTTCGCCAGCGCCGGCGTTGCAGCAGGGGTCCTTGCCGGGTTATGTCTTATCCTCTCGCTCTAACCATTTCTCTTCGTTATGACCTTGTTCTGACATGACCTCGTTCTGACTTTCCCCTCCCTGATCTCTTCCCTTTCCCTTTCCCTTTCGGCCCCTTGCTCCCCCGCTAGGAAAGAATCCCTGCAATGCGGTGATATTCGAGATTGATGCTCTTCGTCTGCTCGAGGGCGTAGTCGATATCGAAATCCCTTATCTCGTCGCCGACGATGCCCACCATCCGTCCTGCCTTGCCTTCGAGAAGGAGCTCAACAGCCCTTGCACCAAACCGAGACCCGAGAATCCTGTCGAGCGCAGTAGGCGCTCCGCCCCTCTGTATGTACCCGAGCACCGTAACTCTGGTCTCGAGCCTGGTCTTCTCCCGGACAAGCTCGCCGATCCTGAATCCCACGCTCTCGCCCGCGGGACGCTCGGGACCCTGATATCCCCACACGCCCTCTGCCACTACGATGATGTTGTGCGTCTTGCCGCGCCTGTATCCCTCGATTATCTTCTCACAGATCTCGTCGAGATCAAATGGCACCTCGGGTATGAGTATGTGCTCGGCGCCGCCCGCAAACCCCGCAGCAAGGGCCAGGAAACCCGCCCTCCGCCCCATTACCTCGATAACGTTGACTCTGCCGTGAGAGCTCGCCGTATCACGTATCTTCGTGATGGCATCCAGGGCCGTGTTGACCGCGGTATCGAAGCCAATAGTAAAGTCGGTGCAGGGTATATCATTATCTATGCTCCCGGGTATCCCTATGTCTTTTACGCCCCACTTTGAAAGGCTTCGCGCCCCCCGGAAAGAGCCATCGCCACCGATTACAATGAGTCCCTCGATGCCCCTCGCCTCGAGCTGACCAACAGCCTTCTTCTGGCCCTCCTCCGTCTTGAACTCCTCAGAGCGGGCTGATCTCAGTATCGTCCCGGCCCTCTGGATGATATCGCCCACAGACCTCTGGTCCATAAGGACCATATCCCCGGCCATCAAGCCTGTGTAGCCGCGTGACACACCGAAAACCTCGAGCCCGTTATGTAGACCCGTCCTCACAACCGCACGTATGGCGGCATTCATCCCTGGAGCGTCCCCCCCGCTCGTCAAAACAGCGATCCTCTTCATCCGGCATCCTACCTCCTGCCAAGGTATGCGACTACAACTGCAATAACCACAATCAAGCATAATCAAGCAAGCAACCAGGCGTCTCACAAGTATCTCGCCACGTTCAGCTACTTACAGGAACATAGTATCTCCCATCTCCCTCGCTCGCACCAGCCTGCTGGTCCACGATGAACTCGCCTATCTTCCTGAACTTTCTGTACCTTTGCTCGATGAGGTGCTTCTTGGGCACGCCCGCCAGGTTATCGAGGTTCCTCAGGATTGCCTCCTTTATAACGCCGGCCATAGCCTCGCGATCCTTGTGGGCCGCGCCCCCGGGTTCCGCGAGGATCTCATCGATGACCCCTAGACGCATGAGGTCCCGGGCAGTCAGCTTGAGGGCTTCCGCCGCCTCCCTCGCCTTGGATGCATCCTTCCACAGGATTGCAGCGCAGGCCTCAGGCGAAATGACCGAGAAATACGCGTTTTCGAGCATGATTATCCTGTCCCCGACGCCGATGCCAAGAGCGCCGCCGCTCCCGCCCTCACCAGTTATAATCACTATTATGGGCACCTCGAGCCTCGCCATCTCGCATATATTATTCGCTATTATGGTGGCCTGGCCCCTCTCCTCGGCCTCGATTCCGGGGTAGGCACCCACCACATCGACAAAGCAAATCACGGGGCGCCTGAACTTCTCGGCCTGCTTCATGAGCCTGAGCGCCTTCCTGTAGCCCTCGGGGTGGGGCATCCCAAAGTTGCGCGCAAGGTTCTCTTTTGTATCCCGCCCCTTCTGCGTTCCCACGACGGTTACCGGGCGTCCATCCAGTGACGCGATCCCGCCCACGATAGCGGCATCATCCCTGAAACACCGGTCCCCGTGAAGCTCAATGAAATCATCGAATATGAGGCTGATATAGTCAAGGGTTGTAGGCCGGTGGGGGTGCCGCGCGATCATGATCCTCTGCCAGGACGTAAGATTCCCATATATCTCGCGCCGCAAGTCATCGGCTCTCCGCTCAAGGGTTGCAATCTCACCCGACAGGTCGATTCCCTTCTCGCTGCTGAAAACCTTCAACTCCTCGATCCTCTTCTCGAGCTCGGCAAGGGGCTTCTCGAACTCCAGGATGCCGTTACTCACACAGCGCCACCTCACTCACTCTGCTACCATGGAGCGAAAGCAGGAGACCGAGCGTCTTTCTCATATTCTTCCTCTCTACGATCTTATCGATCATGCCGTGAGCAAGCACAAACTCAGACGTCTGGAACCCCGGGGGGAGCTTCTGGCGCATGGTTTCCTCGATCACCCGCGGGCCTGCGAATCCGATCTGGGCCTCGGGCTCGGCAAGCACGATATCGGCAAGCGAGGCAAAACTGGCCAGCACCCCGCCTGTAGTCGGGTTTGTCAGGACTGAGATATATAACAAGCCGGCCTCATTGAACCTGGCCACGGCCGCGCTCGTTTTGACCATCTGCATCAGGGAGACGATGCCCTCCTGCATCCTGGCCCCACCTGATGTGCAGAACATCACCACCGGTAGCTTGTGCTTTACCGCAAACTCGAACGACCTTGTCACCCTCTCTCCGACAACCGACCCCATACTCGCCCCCATGAACCCGAAATCCATGGCCCCGATAACCACGGGGAAATCGCATATCTTCGCCTGCCCTGTGAGAATCGCCTCACTAAGACTGGTCGCATTCTTGCCATTTTTGATTTTCTCCTCATAGCCTGGAAAGCCCAGGGGGTTGATGCTCAAAAGCTCCGAGTCAAACTCGGTAAAGCTGTCGGCATCCACCGTCAGGGCTATGCGTTCGAGGGCGGATAGCTTAAAGTGGTAACCACACTTATGACACACCTTGAGGTTGCTTGCCAGCTCCTTGCTGTAGATTATCTGTCCGCACTTGTTACACTTCGACCACATGCCATCAGGGATCTCCCTCTTGACGCTCGCAGGCTTGACCGTCACGTATTTTTGTTTCGAACGAAACAGGTCCTTAAACATCCCCCATCGCCACCCCGCCCTTACCTCTACCTGTCATCTGCCATAGGTACTGGTCAGGATATCCTGAGCATCCTCGGCCTCGGACTCCGGCACGAGTATCTCAACGTTTCCAGACGCCCCTAGGTGAGGAACCCCCACAGGGCGCAGCATGACAAGATGTCCCTCCTTCTCGAGGAGTTCCTTCATCGATTCAGCAATAGCTCGGTTAGGAGCTATATACACCACGGTCCACATTACGAGCCTGACGCCTCCTCTGTGGCATTTCTAATTGCGTCTCCCACACCCCATCTCACACCCCATCTTACGATTCCACCGATGTCCTTTCCCTTGATCAACTCGGCCGTGCGCTTCTCGAGGTCTCCATCAGGATTGACCCAAAACTCCGGCGAGGTGGAGACCAGGACGCTACCATCCGGCAGGCCGACTTCGATAAAGACAGGGGCATTTCCCTTGCTGGACCCCAATAACCTCTTCAGTTTGCCAAGCGACCCGGAGTCGGATTTTGTCGCGTCAATAGTAATATGAACTTCGCCAGATGTCAAGGGAATAATCTCATTTGCGATTACTTTCGTGCCTTCCTCCTTGACATCGGCCCGGCCCTGAACGACAATGATCTCCTCCTCGCGAATAAAGCCGCCGTATTTTTCGTAAGTCTTCGGAAATACAATAACCTCGCAGGATCCTGTGAGGTCCTCCAGCGTCAAGAAACCCATCGGCTGGCCATTCTTAGTAACTGTCTTCTTGAACCCCGTTATGATCCCCGCCAGGCTAACACCCACCCCGTCGCGCAACTCGCCCAGGAGGACCGATGCCACAGTCGCCTTCTTTCTTAGCTCGGAGGCCACAGGGTCCAGGGGGTGGCCCGAAATGTATAGCCCGAGGAGTTCCTTCTCCATGGCGAGCCTCTCCTTCTCCAGGAACTCGGGGACGTCGGGCAGCTCGATATCATTAGCGCAAAACGCAGCCTTCTCCGCGAACAAATCCAGGAACGAAACCTGGCCGCGTTTCCTCTCCCTATTCCCCGCCTGCGCCGCCTCGTAGGCCTCATCAAGCACTGCGATCAGCTGTGACCGCCTCGCCCCGAGCGAGTCGAAAGCTCCACACCGGATGAGGCTCTCCGTGGTCTTCTTATTCACAACCCCAGTATCCACATGTTCACAGAAGTCCACCAGCGATTTAAATCTCTCGTGCTTCTTCCTCGCCCTGATTATCGCATCGACGGCGCCCCTCCCGACGTTCTTGACGGCCGCGAGCCCGAAGCGAATCGCTCTGCCCCCTTTGATCACAGTAAAGTCCGCGAGGCTCTCATTGATATCGGGTGGAAGTATTTCTATGCCCTTTTGCCGGCATTCATTCACATAAAATGCAACCTTATCGGTATTGCCGGTGACGCTCGTGAGCAGTGCAGCCATAAACTCGGCCGGATAATGGGCCTTCAGGTAGGCCGTCTGGTAGGATATGAACGCATAGGCCGCCGAATGTGACTTATTAAACCCATATCCCGAGAAATACTCCATGAGGTCGAATATCTCTCCGGCGGTCTCCCTATCCACGCCATTCTTCTCCGCCCCGCTCAAGAAGCGGTCACGGAGGCTGGCCAGGACCTCGGGCTTCTTCTTGCCCATTGCGCGCCGCATGAGGTCGGCCTCGCCCATGGTGAATCCGGCAAGATCGCTCGCCACCCGCATGACCTGCTCCTGGTAGAGCATGATGCCGTAAGTTTCCTTTAATATCGGCTCGAGCTTCGGATGGGCGTAGATTATCGGCGCCAGCCCGTGCTTCTGCCTGGCGAAGTCCTGGATTCTATTCATAGGGCCGGGCCGCCCAAGCGCAAGGATGGCAATGATATCCTCGAAGGTCGTCGGCTTGACCTCCTTGAGCAGGCTCTGAAAGAGGCTGCTCTCAAGCTGGAAGACGCCGAGCGAATCCCCGCTCCTCAGCATCTCGTAGACCCTGGCGTCGTCCAGCGGGATCGTCATTATGTCTATCTTCTCCCCCCGGGTGGCCGCAATGATATCCAGGGTCTTCCCGATCACCGTGAGCGTGCGGAGGCCGAGGAAATCCATCTTGAGGATGCCAAGGGGCTCCAGGTCCTCCATGGGGAACTGGGTGGTTATTGCACCATCTCCTGTCTTATATAACGGCACATAATCGGCCAGGGGATCCTTGGAGATCACAACGCCTGCCGCATGCACGGAGGCATGCCTAGGCATGCCCTCGACCGCCCTCGCCGTATCGATGAGCCTCTTGACCTGCTCATTACCATCATAAACCCCCTTGAGCTCGGGCGAGCTCTCTAGCGCGCGGTCGATGGTGGTATTTAATTCCGTTGGGACGAGCTTTGCGATCCTGTCGACCTCCGCATACGGGAAGTTGAGCGCCCTGCCCACATCGCGGATCGCCGCCTTTGCCGCCATCGTCCCGAAGGTTATGATTTGGGCGACACGATCCTCGCCATATTTGCGCGTCACGTAGTCAATGACCTCGCCCCTGCGCTCAAAGCAAAAATCCACGTCTATGTCGGGCATGCTCACCCTCTCAGGATTGAGGAATCGCTCGAAAATGAGATCATACTTCAGCGGGTCAATGCTCGTGATGCCCAGGGAATATGCGACTATGCTGCCGGGGCATGATCCCCTTCCCGGCCCCACATAGATGCCGGCCTGCCGCGCGAAGTGGATGAAGTCCCATACGATGAGGAAATAACCGCAGTAGCCCATCTTCCGGATGACATCAAGCTCGTAGTTCAGCCTGGCTTCCAGCTCCGGCGTGACCTTTTCGTACCTCTCCCTGAGGCCCTTCTCGCATAGCGCGCGCAGGAAGCTTTCCTCAGTGTGGCCTTCAGGCACCTCGTACGCAGGGACGAGCGAGCGCCCGAATTCAAATTCAAAGTTGCACCGCTCGGCGATCTCGAGGGTATTCGAAAGAGCCTCGGGTATCTCCCTGAAGGACCGCTCCATCTCCTCGTGGGACTTGAGAAAGAATTCATCAGTCGGGAACCTGAGGCGGGACTCGTCATCAACTGTCTTCCCAGTCTGAATGCAGAGGAGGACGTCATGGACCCCCGAGTCCTCTCGCTTCACATAGTGGACATCGTTGGTCGCGACCAGCGGGATGCCAAGCTCTCGCGAAAGCTCAAACAAGGCGCGGTTTACCTTGTCCTGCTCGGAGATGCCGTTCGACTGGACCTCCAGGAAGAAATTCTCCGGCCCGAATATATCGCGATAAAGGAGGGCCTTCTTCTTCGCCTCGGGGAGCTTGTCCCGCAGAATGAGCTGGGGTATCTCACCAGCAAGGCAGCTAGACAAGGCCACAAGCCCCTCTGAGTGCCTTGCAAGCACCTCGTCATCAACGCGGGGTTTGTAATAAAAACCCTCCACAAAGCCGATGCTGGTCAATTTGACCAGATTCCTGTACCCTGCCTCGTCCCGGGCAAGCAACACGAGGTGGTATGGATCCTTGTCAATTCTGGGCTCCTTGTCCAACCGGGACCTGCTTGCGACGTAGACTTCGCACCCTATTATCGGCTTGATACCATGTCTCTTCGCCGCCTTGAAAAACTCTATGGCTCCAAATAGCACCCCATGATCCGTTATGGCAAGGGCCCTATCGCCGTGGGACGCACTCGCCTGCATGAGCTCATCGAGTTTGCATGCCCCGTCAAGCTAAAGAAGGGAGTATTGTGTGTGCAAGTGCAGATGCACAAAGTCTCCCATCATGGACCACCCCCTCGAGGCACCAGGACGTAAATCTGCAACAGGTGACATATTCCACACCCGGATGCCAATTCCTGCTGACATCCGGGCCTTAACACTTTACGCTTTATTCACGCCTTATTCACGCCTTATGAAGCGCTCCCCGGCTACAGCTATTTCTCACTCCTCTAGCTCGCAGAAGAGAACTCTAAAAAAGAGATTTACGAGGTTCGACCGCCGCCTCGTCCTGACACCGCATGAGACAAGGATAATGGGGTGGGCATGGTTTTCGACCTCGCGCACCGTAACATCGACCATCGCCATGGTGCTGTTGGCATTCATGTGCTCTTTAACGATGACGGCCTCGCCCTTTATCTCCACAGCGATATCGCCCTCATCCAGGATTGAAATCGCCACCCACTGGTTGCTCCTGAGGTTGGCAAGGGTGCGCCCATCGCGCTCCAGGGCGAGGCGCAGCATCCTATCATCGCGGGCGACAATGAGATTTACGGGGGCAACATGAGGACGCCCATCGCTTGCCGTAGTTGCCACCACGCACGTCGTGAGCCTTTTCTGAAGGAGGTCGACAACGTTGCCCGGAAGCCGATCGCAAACATGCCCCGACATACCAAAGCCCCCTTTGGCGGCCGAGCGACTCGTATGTCTCCACCCGCATGTCCGGTCCTGTTTCTTTCTAATC
The DNA here is from genome assembly GCA_013178125.1 of Bacillota bacterium. NCBI lineage: Bacteria > Bacillati > Bacillota > Bacillota bacterium. Next base: position 54,737 of record JABLXJ010000006.1, read on the forward strand.
TATTCATATTGGAGACAGCAGAAAACTATTACTCGTCCCTCCCAGTCTCATCGGCCTCCTCCTCGGGCCCGGCCCATAGCTTCGCAGCGGGTTCTCCGAGCACGTCTGCTGCTTCCTCCTCGTTAACCTCGGCCATGAGCATATCCAGAAAGTCCTTATCGTCCAGGTCAACCGTCCTCCGCAGGCTGCTTCCACTTGACCTCGCCGTTTTGGCCTTTTTAGCCGGAAACGATCGCTGTGCCACGGAAATCACCGCCTTTCAGATTTTTCCACCCAGGTTTATGTGATTCCCTCCAGCTAGATTGATGTCAAGATTGACGCGTAGAAGTCTTCGTCCATTTCAATGCCATGCCCGTCTCGGGCTGCGCCCGTGTACCTATCCTACGCATGTACGCCATTTTTTATTATCTCGACCCCATCGACGATGAGAGATGGCTTCAATATTATTCCGTCCAGGTGACTTGGCACCTTGACCCTGCCCCCAAATCCGCTATTATCGCCGATGGCGACGTGGACGGTGCCAAAGACCTTTTCATCCTCGAGGACATTACCTGTGATCACGGCACGCTCGTTCGTCCCTATGCCGAGCTCAGCTACATTTCGCGCCTCCCCCGGAAGCCCTTCGAGGAGGGCTTGCAGCCGCCTAGCCCCCTCACCTCCCTCGATTGATGAAACATACCCACTCTTTACGCGCATTATGATGGGCTCATCAACCATTCCAACGCCGGCCATCGCCCCGTCTATTACAATTATACCACTAGTTGCGCCTTCTTGCGGAGCAATATATGCCTCACCCGCGGGAAGGTTCCCGAAGTCCCCGGGCAGGTGATATATCCCCGTGTCGGGGCTGGCGACGCGCCCCTCGAGCGAGAATGTCACATCACAACCTGCAGGGCTTATAAGCCTAGCTGTCCTGCCCTCGCTCAGGATCCTGGTTATGCGGGTGCTCCTTTCCGCTATGGCATCATAGTCCGCCGCAAGGGTTCTCATCATGCAATCCACTGTTATCCCGGGCAGCGTGGCAATCCTCGCCCCCGCCTTGCTGGCCCGCCGGCGGGCCTCTGTGTGGGAAAGGGATTTGCTTGTCGGGATGAGAACCACGTTGAAATACCCCATAAGCTCCGCGATCGCCGGTGGAGGCTCCTCCCCATTCACCCGCCTCGGGATGATCTCGGTGATCACGGCCTCCGCTCCGGCAGCTCTGGCCTCCTCCCACAGTGCATACCCGATTTCCCTTTCGGGCTCGTCTGTCAGGATCAGCACCGCCTCCCGGGGTTTCACTGCCATGCACTGCGATATAACGACCCTCGCAGCATTCCTCAAATCACTCATAGCACTCATGGTTGCTCCGACCATGCCATATGACCCCCTCTCGTCTTTACAACCGCCAATTATACCAATTGCGCCAACATATTATACCAACATATTACCATGACCCCTGGCAAGATTGCAAAGGCAGTTGGAGAATAATTCCTACCGTGGTTAAGCTAGCCCTAGATACAACAATTTGGAGCTTCCGCCCGAATCAAAACCTGATAAATTCACACATAAAGTGCCCAAAACTCAAGATACTAATCACTGATATAGCTTGGAGCTCACATTTAATTACACAGCACACTACCAAAGGGAGGAGTATCTATGCCGAGAAGGATAATGGGAGATTATTTTATCGATGGTCGCGTCGCTATAGACCCCGTTCCGCTAGCCGAGGGCAAAAAGGCCACCATCATGTATAAGGGGCTTCTTGCAAAGTCCGGCGCTGACTCGGTCTTCCTGCACTGCGGGTATGGGTATGATAACTGGATGAATGTAAAGACGCTGCCCATGACCAAGCAAGCCGAGGATACCTGGGTTGCAGAGGTTCCGGTCGAAGGCGGCACGAAATTCAACTTCTGTTTCAAGGATGGCGCTGAACACTGGGATACCAATAGCGGTCTGAATTGGGGCTGCGAGATTGTCTGATAGCCAGTAGGCCCCGGTTAAGCCCTGGCTCTCCTTTACGCTCAGGAGCGTGCTCGAGGACCAAAGCCTAAAGGCTAAAAACCAGAGATGCTTCAAGAGAGGCTGCCCGTCCCGGTCAGCAATCCTGCGCCGGCCGTGATGATGATCGAGTGTTCCGCACCGGGACCGCATGAATTAGCCGCAGGGGTTGGACGCGCGGCCTCTCTTGATTTGTCTTTGTACCCCTCGCCCTGCTCTGCGGTTATGCCGCTCACCCTGCATTCCACGCCTTGCATCATCCCACCCCTATGCTTGCCTACCCATCCCCATAAGGTCCCCTGTAATTCCCCTATAGTTCTCTATAATTACCTCGTAATAATATTCCCTCTATATTCCCCATTGACTTCGCTCCCTCACCGTGCTAATATGAAGGCGATTTAATGGCGCCACCTTTTCTATAGCTCTACAGCAACCCTTACTGGCGTCTACTTATGAATTTAGCCGCTGAATTTAGCCGCCAGCCCGTGTCGTGTCAAGGGTTCACCTGGCAAATAGCGGATGGTTTCTATCTAGAGGCGGGCTCTAAATCTTAGAAAGGGGGGCTTGCAAGCCTGCAAAGAAAGTGGAGCAGGACCTTTGCAGGGAACAGGGAATAATGGAAAATATTAGATAGATCATAATACCCCCAATGGAATGTGGATAAGACTACTGGTTAGTAATTTCAAGAAATCTTCCGGACGAGGAGATGCGATCAAAACTTGATAGTAGGGTTAACTTATAACCTCAAGGGAGATTATGGGGGTAAAAACGGGCCCGAGGATTCGGACGCGGAGTTCGACTCGGAGGAAACCGTAGAAAACCTGATATTTGCCCTCAAGCGATGCGGTTACAACGTTATCCGCCTCCCTTACGGACCGGACCTTCTTGACAGGCTCAGGTGCGAGGAGCTAGATTTAATCTTCAACATCGCTGAAGGCCTGGAAGGGAGAAACCGCGAGTCGATAGTGCCAGCTATCCTTGAATTTCTCGGGATACCTTACATCGGTTCTGACCCGCTTACCCTTGGGCTGGCCCTGGATAAGGCAACGGCGAAGGCCGTCGTGGCGGCCCACGGGATTCCCACCCCGAGATTCCTCAAAGCAGAATCCCCCGGTGAACTATCTTTTGACGGGCAAAGCATCTACGATCATGCACAGAGCCCCCAGAGACTCAACTTCCCAGTCTTCGTGAAGCCCAACTGTGAGGGATCCAGCAAAGGCATCCGGAACTCCTCAAAGGTGGATGACTTCCCCAGCCTATTTAACATGGTGAAGCTAATAACCCGGGTCTACCGGCAACCTGCACTGGTCGAGGAATTCCTCGATGGCAGGGAGTTCTCGATCGGGATAATCGGGAATGAGGAATTAACAGTGTTCCCTATGCTGGAGGTTGAGCCGGATTACCAAGTCAATCCAGGGGAATTTGTGTATTCCTACGAGACGAAGAGCCAGAACCTCGAGAGATTCACATGCCCCGCTAATATACCACAGGAGTTGGAGGACAGAATTCGAGCTATAGCCTGTGAAGCACATCGCATCCTGAGTTGCAGGGACTTCAGCAGGATAGATGTCAGACTGGATTCCAGGGGAGACCCATACTTCCTGGAGATCAACCCCCTACCCGGGCTCTCGCAAGTAAGCCTCTTCCCGCTTGTTGCGTCTGCCGCGGGGGTGTCCTTTGTTGAGCTCATCGATAGAATCGTCTCAATAGCCATCGAGAGGTTGAAGACTGGGTTGAAGACTGAGCGGGAGGCGTTTGAAGGTGGACCGGAGGTCTACGGACTGGAAATGGCAGATGTCCCACAGGGTTACCGACATAAGCGGGCTTAAGCAATATGTGGATCTTGGAGATGATGAGATAGATGAGATCGAGAGGGCCTCAGGGGAATTCCGGTGGGCGATAACCCCATACTACGCGAGCCTCATGGATAGGAAGGACAGGAACTGCCCAATACGGAAGCAGGCCATACCCTCGGCGCGTGAGCTCGAGGATGTCCTCGGCGAGGAAGACCCCCTCCACGAGGAGAAGCATTCCCCGACGAAAGGCCTGATACACCTCTACCCTGACAGGGTCGCTTTCTGCGTTACCAATCGGTGCGCCATGTTTTGCAGGCATTGCGTCAGGAAGAGGATTGTGGGGAAGAGGGATTACAACCTGTCCCAGGGGGATATTGCAAAGGGTATAAAGTATATAAGGGAACATGAAGAGGTGCGGGACGTACTGATCACGGGCGGGGACCCGTTGGTGGCGCAGGATGCCTGGATCGAGAGCCTCCTGCGGGAGATCCGGGCTATCGAGCATGTAGAAATTATCAGGATCGGGACGCGCACGCTATGCACGATGCCACAGAGGATAACAGATGAGCTGTGCGATATCCTTTCCAGGTACCACCCCATCTGGATAAATGCGCAGTTCAACCACCCCAAAGAAGTAACGGAGGAAGCCGCCGCTGCCTGTGACAAGCTCCTGAGGGCGGGCGTGCCGCTGGGCAACCAGTCTGTGCTCCTTCGGGGTGTGAATGACGACCCTGATACCATGCGGGGGCTTGTCCACGCTTTGGTGAAGATAAGGGTGCGCCCCTATTACCTTTACCAGTGCGAGGTTGTCCGCGGAACAGCGCATTTCAGAACCCCTGTAGAGCGCGGCCTCGAGATAATCCAGAGCTTGCAAGGCTTCACAACAGGGTTCGCGGTGCCGCGTTTTGTGGTGGATACGCCCATAGGGAAGGTGCCGGTCGGGCCCCAAAATATTGTGGCGAGGGATGAAAACTCAGTTACGCTGCGAAACTACGAGGGGAAGACGTGGCAACTCCCGAATTCCGTAAGCTGGCGGTAGAGCGCCTTCAGGTTATCAGTATCAGGTTAGCGTATGGTTCTCTGCGCATTCGGGCGTTTCGGACGGTTAGGGCGGTGCGCTTCACTTCACCCGGCGCTTCTACTCCACCCGGCGGACGCGGCTGTAGGACTCGGAAGAATTAGGATGCGGAATAGAAGATAGGGGCGCACCGCCCCTATAAAAAACCCTTGGTAGGTACATAGCTAGCATAGCTAGGCACTTAAAGTACATAAAAATGGTAGCCCCGACGGAATTCGAATCCGTGTCGCCGCCTTGAGAGGGCGGTGTCCTAGGCCACTAGACGACGGGGCCACACATCTAATTACAGCAAATTCAATTTGAGGCAAAGACCCGGCCCCGCATTCCACGGAAGAGGCAGGTCCGTTCGCCCGCGTTCCTTTTATAATTATATACTCAATTGCCCTGTTGTCAAGGGGGGACCCGGATTCCCGCGGATTTTTCAGATGGCAACTGGATAGCCATGGTTTTCAGGCTAATACCGGGGCTACTTGGGGAAACATAATATCAGAAGGACTCTTTTCAACTGATGCCATTTATGATGTAATTTACAGGGGGGACCTTGGTGTCCGCTCATGGGTTTCAACCGGGCTCAACCAACTATTGCGAGGGAGTGGTGTGCATGCCAGAAAGACCGCCGAGCTTAAAGGAATGGCAAGAGCTTTACGATGCCGCGATAAAGTTTAAAGACCTTGCCCCCTGGGAGTGGATGTACGACTCCGATATATTTGGGGTCAAAAATCCCTATAGCGATGATGAAATTGGCTACTGTTGTGTATTGGGAAGGGCCGGCGAGGTACTTGGGCTTGTAGTATACCTGGGATCCGAGGGGCTTCAAACATATATCGAGACCCAGTTAGGTCGCGCCCAGAAGAACCCATTTGCGACCTTCATTGAAACGACAGGCCTGGTTTGCTTCTTCGGCTCAAGAGATGAGCTCCACAAGCGAGACCTCGAGGTCATTAAGGGCCTTGGACTCAGGTTCAGGGGGCACAATGCCTGGCCGATGTTCAGAAGCTACCGCCCAGGTTATTACCCCTGGTTCCTGACATCAGGCGAGTCAAGGTATCTTGCTATCGCGCTGGAACAGTCCCTCAATGTAGCTACCAGGTTTCGCGAGGATCCTGAGATGCTCAAGCCGCCCAAACCCGGGCAATACTTGGTGCGAGTCCCGCTGAAACAAGATGGGAAGATACTCTGGACTGACTCCTGGATCGAGCCTAAACCCGTCGCTAAAGTCGAAGTCCCTAGAGCGGTTTACCTGGACAGTATAAGGATAAGAAGGGCCCTTAAAGGTGCAAAAAAGGTAAGCCTCCACGTTGAGGCCGATCTATTTAACCTTCCAAACCCCATAATGGATGAAGGAGACGAGAGGCCCTACTTCCCGAGAATGGTCCTCTGGGTGGATAAAGGCTCCGGCCTGGTGCTGAAATTCGACCTTTTTGATTTAGAGGAGCAGGATCCGTTTGGCGAGAGTTTCCTGAGGTTTATTGAGACTACGGGGATGATACCTTCCGATGTACACCTGGCCGACAGGGATCGCGAAGCCGAACTTACACCGGTTGCAGACGCCATAGGAACAAGGCTTGTGAGAGAGAAACGGCTCAGGGCGCTTGAGCAGGCGCGGGAGGGCCTCCTGGCGACCATGGGCGCGGGCTGGTAGCGCTTTGCGTTTGGTCCCTCCAGGTTGCTAGGCACGCTATTTTTTATTTTCACCCCGCTAGGACATGCTCCGTACGCCTTATTATATCCTCCTGCGTAGCCGGATCCAGGGTAGTGAACAAGGCGCTGTAGCCTGCCACCCGTACAATAAGATCACGGTATCTTTCAGGATGTTTCTGTGCGTCCCGCAAAGTTTCCGTTGATACTACGTTGAACTGCACGTGCCAGCCCTTGAGATCACAGAATCCCCGCAGGAGATGCACAAGGGCCGAAAGTCCCTTTTCGCCTTCAAGGGTTGCGGGGGAAAACCGCAAGTTCAAAAGCTGGGCTATCATCTTTGCCGTTTGGAGCTTTGTAACAGAAGCCATGACGGCTGTAGGACCACGAAGATCAGTTCCCTGCACCGGTGATACGCCCTCGGCTATGGGCTCCCCCTTCCTGCGGCCGTCAGGCGTCGCCCCGACAACCGCGCCCATTGGGACGTTCGCCGATATATTGGATGTCGAACCACAATAGATACACCCGATGGGGCCCCTGCCGAATCGTGTTGTCCTGACATCCCGGATTAGATCGAGGTAATCCTGCATAACTCCGCGGGCCACAAGATCAACCTCGTCGATATCATTTCCATACTTGGGCGCGTCATTCAGGAGCAACTGGCGCACCCGCTCCCCATCCGCTCCGGCGAAATCAGTCTCCAGAGCATATTTTAACTCCTCTTGAGTGAGGGCGTGTTCTTCAAATATGAGCTTCTTCATGGCCACCAGCGCGTTAGCCACGTTCGCTACGCCGGATTGTAACCCGCTTATGATATCATAGACCGACCCGCCCTCTTTGATGTTCTTCCCCCGCTCTATACAGTCATGAACGAGGCTCGAGCAAAAGGCATCGGGCACGAGTTCTTCAAGGGCGAGATCCGCGGCGGCGTCAAAGGCCACGTGGCAGCGTATATAGAAATCAAGTTGCCTCTTGAAAGAGTCGTAAAGGTCATCGTAAGACTTAAAATTGGGAAGCCCCTGGGCCTGAGCCGCGGGGCAAAGCCGAACGCCGCTCTCGGGATCGGACCCGCCGTTTAGCGCCAGTTCCAGAACCTTGGTCAGGTTCAAAAAAGTCATCCCTGTGTTGCGGTACCCCCACTTCCCGGGCACCGCAGCCTCGACGCAGCCTACGATCGCATAATCATATGCGTCTTCGAGCTCGACCCCTTTCTCCAGCAATGCAGGTATTATTATCTCGTCGTTCTTCATCGCTGGCATGCCGAACCCCAGCCGGATTATCCTTGCACACTCCATTAAAAAACGCTCTGGCGTGCCCTTATGAAACCGGGCAGAGACGTTCGGCTGGGTTAGACGTATCCTGCCGATTGCTTCAAGAACGAGATAGGACAATTCATTTGTTGCATCGCGTCATTCTCGTGTCTGCCCGCCAACGGTGACATTCTGGTAAGTCGGGTAACCTATACCGAAGCGGGGGTGAGCCCAGGGCCTGATCTTATTGATCGCGAAGAGTTTGAGCCATAGACATTCCAATAGTTCCAGTGCCTTTTCCGGTTCCGGAGTGAGCCTCCCATGTTCAATATCCCTTTTATACGAGGGGGTATAGATACTGATCTAGCCTGCCGAGGGAAAACGAATGCCCGTTGCTCTCTATCTGGTTTATTACCTGTATGAACCAGATGGCCGGAATGTCCTCATAGAAGGTCTCGCTGGGATAGGCGGGCACCTTTCTGCATATCCTCGCTATCTCCAGGAGTTCCTCTTTCCTGGAAGGGTTATCCTCCATTCGCGCCAATCGTTCTGTTTCGTTGGCATAGCGCTCCGCAAAGGCGATAGCGGCCTCGAGCACAACCTTAACCGCGTCAAGGAATATGCGCTCTTTGATGGCAGTATGGCTGGAGAGGTCCAGATTTGCGATCCGCTCATTCACCCTATCGATTATGGATTTCAAACCCTTGTTGATCACCAGGGGGAAATCAACAATTATGTGCCCATCGCCGGAGGTGATGTTCCCTAAGCCAGAAATTACACTTATTTCTTGAACCTTTTTCGCCATTTCAGGCATTATCGCAAGTGCCCTATCATAAACCGTCTTCCCTTCCCAATACAGGAGTATCTCCTCAAGTAGCTCCTCTCTATCTTCATCATCAACCAGGAATACATCGGCCTTACGCCGGGGGAAATCATCTATTTCCTCTCTTATCCAATCAATTGAATACTCCGGGAAGATTGGGGCGCTGCGGGGTTTAGATGCCTGGTTTCCTACGATCAATTCCCCATCAAGCATATAAATAGACATATTCATAAGGACATTGCGTAAGGCGTTTGCGCGCCTTAAAATCGCGGGTTTATCCTCGTGCTTTCTGTAAGAGTCCGTTACCAAACGAGCACGTTCTATACAAATCTGAGGAGTGGTGGTAAGTAGAGTATCGCATATCCTCCCAATCTTGACCCCCGATCCTTCCACTCGTTAACGAAAGTTTTATAATTCTTCTATTGCATTTTTCCGTGTGTAGGTATATAAAAGGATAATAGGTCGAAGGACAAAATTTAGCCATAAGGGACATAATATGTCCCATTAGATTGCAGAACTTATTAAGCCCATAAAACGTTGCAGCGGTCTCTGAGGAGCGCTGCGACAGCAGAGGAGGTTTCGGCTTCCACAGAGGGAATGAACGCCTCTATCCAGGAGATGTCCGCTTCTGCCGAATCCCTTGCGGAGATGGCGCAGCATATCCAGAATCTCGTTGCGCGATTTAAGATTTAAAGCCGTTTAGAGTTGAAGAGGTCACCTACTACACATATATAGAAGCAGGAATCCATTTCAATATTAGGTAAGGTAAAAATACCGCGTATGTTAGAAATACTGATCTCAAGGTTAACTAATCTACAATCTAGGAAGGCACTAAAACTCTCCACATTCCTCATTTTAGGGGTCTTGGCCGTAATTAGTTACTGGACACGTGGACCCTACTTAAACATTGCGATAGACTTCCTCTTCTTTATACCGATCATGCTTGCAAGCGTTATCTCGCAGCTCTTTGGACTTGGAGTAGCGGGCATAATTACCTTATTAAGGTTTATAGCCAGCCCAATACTGGTCCACACCTTTGACATGCCATCGGATATGATAACTTTTAGGCATGTTATAGTTATATTGCTTGCATATGGCTCTTACTCCTTTGCGGTGCTTGTGATAAACCGACTTATACAACTGTACAGGATAGCGAGCCAACAAGAAGAGAAACTTGAGGATACTTTTTTGGCGGTGGTCATGGCCCTGAGCAAGGCCCTTGATGCCCGCGACCACTATACCGCAGAGCACTCGAGAAAGGTAGCTGAATATGCAAGGGCCATTGCGGAGACAATGAGGCTTTCCCCCTCTCAGCAAAAGGCCATCTACCTCGCAGGGCTCCTCCATGACGTGGGGAAGATCGGGATTCCTGGATCTTACCTCAACAAACCAGGCAAACTTTCAAGCCAGGAGTGGGTGGAAATACAAAGGCATCCTCTCTTGGGTTATGAGATCATCCAGGACATTCCGGGGCTTCAGAGTATTGCCCGCATGGTTCTGCACCATCACGAGCGGTTTGACGGCCAGGGTTATCCTCACAAAATCACTGATGGGGACATACCGCTTGGGGCGAGGATCCTGTGCGTAGCCGACAGCTTTGACGCCATGACCTCGGAACGGATATACAAGCCAACTATGCCGAAGGAGGTGGCCATTATGGAACTTGAAAAATGCGCGGGCACTCAATTTGATCCTGAGGTTGTGGAGGCATTCTGCCGTTGCCTGAAAGAGCAGGCCCCAAAGGTCACCCCTCGGTCAACCAAGGTCTCTGAACCTATAGCGATGGGTTCCCTTGGGAGATAGGCAGTAGTAAATGATTTACAAAGAAGTGGCTTTCGATGTTTATGCTTACGAAAATGGAAAACCAAGCTTCCGCCACTGGACATCTGGCGCGCCTTACACGCGCTATGATCTGGCTTGTATGCCTTTGCCTTTATGTCATTCCTGTATGGAAGGAGCTTGTAGAGGTCGGCAAAGAGAACTTTGAAAATGCGGTCTGGTATGCCTACTTCCTACCCGCGATTCTCCTAGCCTATTACTATGGGTTTAAGGGCAGCGTACTCAACGCCATTATCAGCGCGGCTGTTGCCTTCCTTGCAGAGAATGAAAAGAGAAGACTCTCGATAAGTCTTGGAAGGGTTGGGGTTGAAGATACCTTCTTGATGATCGGGTTTACGATTTTAGCCTCGCTTTGCGTTGGGTTTATGGCAGAGAAATTAAGAAGGCGGGAACGGGAGCTGCGGATAACCTATGAGGGCGCTATAAAGGACAGCTTAACCGGTCTTTACAACCATGGATACTTCAAAGAACGACTACAATTCGAACTTGAGAGGGCAAAAGCGGGCTCCCGATATCTCTCACTGCTTTTCATAGATGCGGATGACTTCAAGAATATAAATGACACCTATGGCCATTCAGAGGGGGATCGGGTATTGCTTCTCCTAGTAGAGGCCATGAGGGCTAACCTGAGGGAGGAAGATCTCTTGGCCCGATACGGTGGGGATGAATTCGTGGTGATACTTCCCGATATGGATAAGGAAAGGGCGTGTGCTGTTGGTGAGAGGCTGAGATCCGCCGTGGCATCGACTCCATTTCCGTACGAGAGGCTCAGCATATCGATTGGAGTGGCAACGTTTCCTGAAGATGCCGACAGCCCTTCCGGCCTGATACAAATGGCCGATGACGCGCTCAGGAGGGCAAAGCAGCAAGGTAAGGACAGGGTAGGGGTAGCCTCACGATAAAGGAGCTGCCCTTGCCAGGTTCGCTCTTCACCTCTATGTCTCTATGTGCCCGCCATGAAGTTCATTCAGATCGTACCATGCCTTCTTCCTCGAGCCTCCGCAAGTTGCGATAGACCATACCCGGGTCCTGATTCTCACCGTCGAAACCGAGTTCTTTCAGCCTCTCCATGAGATCATATCCATGAGCGGGTTTCTCCAGCAAAAGAAGTAGAAGACACGGCGCCATGAATCGTTCGATTCTTGAACCCGAGCAACTGCATTTGTGAGGTGGCCGGCCATGGCAGGAGCTGTCGTGTACCTGTCCGCACATTTGGCAATGACACTCCATTCATCTATATGTTTTAAGCATATATAAACCTTATGACTTTATAGTAATTGCTCCTGCACGAACTGTCAATACCTCTTTGCTTGAATTTCAAAAAACCTTCCCTCGGTTCGGGGCGCATCCAAGGCGGATATATTGAAAAATTGGGCTGTAGTGGCTAAAAAGTAAAGACTACTAGCACCTGGAATTCTTTGGTACATTTAAATAGTTAAGAAATAGTTAAGAAGAAGAGGCCCGCCAATGGGCGGGCACATAGTTTTAGTATGTTGGTCCGAAGAGAATCTCACCTCGTCAAATAGATTGGCTACCTCCACGTTTTTCCTTCGTAAGAATCCGCCTGATAGATCTCACTTTGGAGTATCTATGGTGTAGGCCCCATTAAAGCAATTATAAGCATCCTAAATGTCCACCATACGGGGACGGCCAACTGCTGTAATTATCACGTGGCCTTCGAGAAAAAGCGGGGTTCCCTTTCCATTGCCGACCGTCCCCGTCTTATCTGCCAGGTCAACCTTGTATTCTATATCGCAGGCGCCGGCGCGCTGCATTTCCTCATTAGCTATAGCTATGCCCGCGCTCCTGGCATAAGAGTACGCCTCCTCCAGATGCCTGAACGACCTCTTCTCCCTGGGCGTATGTAAGGTATAGCACTCTATACCTGACGTAGTATAAACCGGCGAGATGAGAATCTCTACTGTCTTGAGCATGCACCCTGTAACCGCCCCCACCGCGTTTGCCACCCCGGCGTGATTTGGGATCACAAGCTGCGTATTCAACCGCTTAGCCACATCAGGCATGAAATTAGATACGGGTGCCCCGATCGCGACTATCGGAATCTCAGCTTTAAGACTGCAGGAGAGCACCCCATCTCCTGTATCCCCGCCCCTCCCTTCACCATGGCGGCTACCAGAAAGAGCCTTGCTGATGAAAAACGAGCACACCCTATCATAGGAGGGTTCCTCAATGCCGGATTCATCGGAGACCAGCTTTGTAACGATCTCCTTAGATATATCGAAGGCAATACGATCGTGAACCATTCGAACAAGCTCCTCCACGGTCACCCCGAGCTCCCTTGCGAAAATCCGGGCGCCCAGGAGCGAGGCCCGGCGGTTCCATGCTGTGTATTCACCCGATACATGCAAGATATCCGTAGGCGTCAACCCTATACGGGTTATAACCCCCGCTGCCTCCAGGTTCTTTACCGGGACAAGGCAGGGATGCGATACGCCCAGCCTGCTGCTTAACTCAAATAGGGAGTGCGGCCGGGCTTTGAGGCAGCTAATCACCTCTTGTTCTCCCTGGCTCAAGGGCATATTAGAAGGCATCCTGGTGAATGTCAGAAAATCCGTGACGTTTACGAGATCAGATGTCTCGCCAGAACTCAGGATCCGCTCCAGTTCCCTTTCGACTTCAGGAAACTCGCTCGCAGCCACGCATAAAGGGATCACCCTCTGGGGACCGACCTTTACGGTGCCTTCCCTCGTCCTGCTTATATGGCTGTCACCGCCTATGCCCGACGTCCTTATGTCCGCCGCGGTTACGCTTGTAGACCACCCGCCGACCCGCGCCCCCGATGCGACAACCCTTGGGATTCCACCCTTGAGAACAGCTATATCCGTGGTGGTGCCGCCCATATCTACGACTATTGCATCGTCAATCTTCGAGAGGTTATGCGCGCCGACCGCACTTGCGGCAGGACCTGAAAGGATTGTCTCGATAGGCCGCTCAAATGCAAGGTCGCATGATATGAGGGAGCCATCGCCTTTGACTATCATAAGGGGCGCAGATATATTCCTCTTTTGTAGGACCCCCTTAAGTGATGCGATCAGCTCCCGGATTATTGGGATCAGCCTGGCATTTAACATCGCTGTTGCGGCGCGCTTTAAGGAATTTAGCTCCCCTGTAAGCTCATGACCGCACACAACCGGGAGATCGCTATGCTGTTTAATAATATCCCGAGCAAGAATCTCATACTCGGGATTGCGGACACCGAGGTACTCCGAGACAGCGAAGGCATCAACCCCATCAGCCTCCGCTTTTCGCACAACCTTTATAAGCTTCTTGGAATCAAGCTCTTCGACGATTTCCCCCTGTAAACCATGCCGGCCCCGTATGAGTTCGTAGCCCCTCGTGGGCAGGCCGACCTCCGGCCCATATTCAGCAAGGATGACAGGATCATAACCTATCAATATAAGACATACGCTTCCGCCCTTGCCCTCAACGAGGGCGTTTGTAGAAAGCGTTGTGGATACTGAGACCAGCTTGATCTGGGATGCATCCAAATATCCCGATATTAGTCTATCTATGGAATTCTCAATGCCTATAGCCAAATTCGAACGAGTGGTCAAAGCCTTGGCGCTTGCCACTATTTCGCTGGTTTCCAGATCAAGTATGACCGCATCTGTGTAAGTTCCGCCGGTATCTATTCCGAGTCCAAGCTGCATATGTGTACTTTGCCACCTTCCCTTACGCGGCGCTATCCGCCCTCCGCAATGGCCAGGCCTTACCCGCTAGAAGCCATGTTCGAGGATGACTCTTGACATACTCAAGCGACTTGGCAGCACACCTTGTTCACCGGTAGTCCTTTAATATGGATAGCGGTGGAAACATTATAGCCCCAGCAGGGCACTGGGGGGCGCACCCGCTACAACCCACAATACACTTAAACGGGTTTTTTACAACGGGCCTCTGGTTCTCCTCATCCCACCCGTACGTGCCGTGTGAACAGAATTCATAGCAGGTACGGCAACCCGTACACTTCTCAGGATCGATTGTGGGATACCAGGGTATCTGTTCTCGGGGCACTCTATAGCTCACTATTAACTCCTCCTCTCGCATGCCTTGCTGCAAAACGTCGTGAGGGACCCCTACCCCTTGCCCTTGCCCTTGGGGCAGGGGTCCTCTACTCACGGCTCAGAGGCCGTCTATTTCGAAAACCACTCTCGAATCTGCGCTTCTGTAGGTATCTTCCCCTCGGCCTTCTTTTCACCGTCCACAAACACGGCCGGAGTCATCATAACCCCTCTGTCGACAATCTCGCCTATATCTGTTACATGCACTATTTCCGCCTGAATCCCGAGCTTCTGTATAGTCGCCGCGATCATCTCCTCGGTTTTCCGGCATTTCGGGCAACCTACACCAAGTATCTCAACCTTCATCTCTTGAATCTATACCTCCTTCGTTTATCCTGCCTTTACCAGCGTGATAATCCCGTCCTGGAAGAGTCAACGATCCATCAACCCCGACTGGTCAGGCCCGGTCTGGTCTAGCCCGGCCTGACCTAGCCCACTATAGCTCCAAAGATCATGCCACTGATTGTTGCCATGATAACTACCAGTGAAATATAGACAAATGTCTTTTTAAACCCCAGCATGCTATTTATAACAAGCATGCTTGGAAGGCTAAGCGCAGGTCCCGCAAGAAGGAGCGCCAGCGCCGGGCCCTGGCCCATTCCCGAGCCTAGCAGGCCCTGGATGATAGGTATCTCAGTAAGGGTCGCGAAGTACATGAACGCGCCAACAATGGAGGCAATGAAATTCGCGAGAAGCGAGTTTCCCCCCACTATCGAAGCAACGTAGCGCGAGGGTATAAGTCCTCCATCGATCCCTGGGCGCCCCATCAACAGGCCCGCGACCATTACCCCTCCAAATAGAAGGGGTAGTATCTTCTTCGCAAAGTCCCACGTGGAATCCTTCCAGGCAACAAGCTCCCCTGGCTTAAACCAGGCCCTGAGCATGTAAGCAAGGTAGCCGAGAAGCACCGCTACAAGATACCATTTTATCCCGAAGACGAAATTCCAGAGACCCACGGGCTGGGATGGCTTACCCCACGCAGCGAACACCAGGATAAGTACCAGGGTCGCAAAATACATGGTCGTCTGCCCCAGGCTGCGGCCATCCTCCTCAATCGCCTGTGATGCGGCGGCGAACCCCTTCTGCCTCTCCGTCTCCTCCTCCCTGAAGATGAAGGCCATCAGAATTCCAATAACGACTGAGAATAGCACGGCCCCAACGGCCCTTGCAAGCCCGATCCGCCACCCCAGGACCCGTGCTGTCAATATGATCGCTAAGACGTTAATGGCTGGCCCTGAGTATAGAAACGCCGTTGCCGGGCCGAGGCCCGCCCCCCTCTTATATATGCCCATGAAGAGCGGCAACACCGTGCATGAGCAGACAGCAAGTATCGCGCCAGATACCGAAGCTACAGCGTATGCCAGCCATTGTTTTGCGCCCCGGCCCAGATACCTCATGACCGACTGCTGCGAGATGAAGTTCTGCATGGCCCCTGCTATAAAGAAGGCAGGAACAAGGCAGAACAGCACATGCTCCCTTGCGTACCCCTGCAACATGCGAAACGCCTCGAGTATCGCCGTCTGGACTCGCGGGTTGCTCAAGGGAGCAAAGTACGCGGCAAGAAAGACCCCCACTATCAGTATGAATGTTCTTAGTTCCTTCATAATCGCTCACTCCTACTATTCACTATGTTCAATCCCTTGTTCAATGGCCGGGCAGACGAGTACGCACTCTCTATCTTCATTAAGTTGATCTACACATCTCATGAACTGATAAACACAAGGCGTTCTGAGCCTATAAATCACATTAAGCCCTTCTTTTCTTGAAACGACCACACCTGCCGTCTTAAGTAGGCTTAGGTGTTTCGAAATCGTGGATTGATCGAATCCCACGCGGCTAACAAGGTCGCAGACACATTTTTCGCCCTCTTCAGCGAGGATTTCAACCAACCTGAGTCGAGTTTCATGAGCCAGGGCCTTGAAGACGGCTACCTGTCTTGAGATTGTATCCTCATGTTTCATTCGAATCACCACCATGGCTATATTACCATATAGCCAAATATGATGCAAGAGGTTTTTACACCATAAACACTTAAACCCCCATATAAAACAGGTAGATTCCCGCAATAGCCACCAAAACCCCTAAGGCGAGCCTTACCGTCTGGCCTATCCTTTCCGTCGTTTCAGATTTTGCAAGTCTATCTACAAAAGCTACTGAGGTCCCGGCAACAAGCGCTAACGCAGAATGTCCAACCGCATATGCACCTAACAATGACACCCCAAAGACCAAATTACCTTTCCCGGCAACAATGTTGATTATCCCCATTAACCACAGGCCAAGGAGGATTGTAAAGGAACCCAAAACCAGATACCATCCCTTCCCGATGCCACCCATGATCCTTCCGAGGATTGCTGCCAGTTGAAGGTTCCATGCCTATGACGGGTATTCTTTGAGTAATTCCTCAACTCGCTTTCTTATCTCATCCCTTACCCGGCGAAACTGAGCCATGATTTCTTCATCTGTGCCCTTTGCCTTGGCGGGGTCCGGTAGGGGCCAGTGGATGCGTCTCACCTTGGGAGGTGTCATAGGGCACCTCTCCTCTGCGTCACCACAAAGGGTCACAACCAGGTCCATCTTTTTGAGAAGCTCAGGTTCGATGGGGTCCGAGGTCTGCATTGAGATGTCAATCCCTACCTCACGCATAACCTCAATAGCCCTGCGATTGAGGCCGGCAGGCTCGATCCCTGCGCTATAAATCTCCCAGTTATCCCCGGACAGTGCCCTGGCAAACCCCTCAGCCATCTGGCTTCGACAAGAGTTACCTGTGCACAAAAACATCACCTTTTTCTTCTCCACATCTCATTCCCCCAAATGTACCGGTTTCTGCTTTCAGTTTGGACGCATAAACTAAGTGAGGGCAGTCCCTGCCGCATTGTTAGCCACCACTCGACAGGGACCCCTGGATGCACACGTTAAAGCAGCCCGCTGCCTCATGTACCCCAAAGGAGCACAGGAGAAAACAGGACATCGTGTTCAATGTTTATAAGACCTTCCTGAACATTTTCCCTCACTTCTTACCATCTTAGAATTGGTCTTCCATATCAGTGGGTCGGTGCAACGAAAACAGCAAGGACCTTTTGAGAACCCCGATGGTTACCTGACCTCTTCCGGGGTTGTGCGGGGTGCAGGGAACCAGTGCCGTGTCCTGTTTGCGATAGTAACAAGACTTAGCATTATCGGGACCTCTTCTAACACCCCAACTACAGTGGCCAGTGCTGCTCCCGAATTCAGGCCGAACAGGGATATGGCTACGGCTACAGCAAGCTCGAAGAAGTTGCTCGCCCCGATCATGGCCGCCGGAGCTGCAACGGTCCTGTCTACCCTCCACCATCGACACCACAGGTACCCTATGGCGAAGATCAGGTATGTTTGAATGGTAAGTGGAATCGCAATTAGAAGAATGTGGATGGGGTTACGTAATATTATCTCCCCCTGGAAGGAAAAGAGGATTATGAGTGTAAGCAGAAGACCTATGATCGTGAATGGTTTGATAACCCAATTGACCACCAACGTAACTATAAGCCCTTTGGGCTTTTTCCCCACCCTGACGATACTTCCGAAATCTATCTGGACCATCATTGGGTAGATCATGAACCAGATCAATATCGCGACTGGAACGGAGACGTGAGCGTATTCCCACTTGCTGAGGATGGTAGGTATACCTGGGAAGACCGATCCCACCAGGATCCCGAGCACGATACAGATAGCTACCCAGACAGTTAAGTACTTCTCAAAGACCCCTAGGAATATGCTCGAAAACCCTATCTAAGGGGCTACATCCCACAATATATTGGGACAATTCCTAAGGATGGCTACAACATATGAAGGCTGTGAGGGTTTTCGAGCAATCTCCTAGCCCCTGTTGCTTTTGGACTCCTTGCATAGTGATATTGGCCCCCTTAATTAGCTCGTTTACAGAGAGTCCGCGGGTTTCTTTCAACCTCTCTGACCTTCTCCACGATTTCGCTCATTCCCGGCAGATCTTGAATGGGCGCACTTAGGAATTGGTCTAGCATATGCCAGGATTCCTCGAGGCCCTCTTTATCTGCTTTATAGAATACCCATTGGCCTTCCCTGGAACTCTCCACCAGACCTGCGTCCTTTAGAATGCCCAGGTGATGAGATATAGCAGGCTGGCTGATTCCAAAAATTTCTTCGAGTTCGCATACGCAAAAACTGTTGATGGATAGCACCTTAAGTATCTTGAGCCTGGTATCCTGTCCCAGAGCCTGTAGAACCCTAATGACTTGTTCAAGCGGGTCTATAACTCTCACCCCTTTGATAAAGATATATACATCTTTTTATTTACCCTTATTCTATAAGACTATACAAGGATAGTAAAGGGTTTGTACCAAATTCTTTCTTGCGGTGTAAAGCAGTACCCAGTCTGAAGCATTAGAGGCCCACCTTTGGCCTGGAACGAACTGCCGAAAGTCTCTTGATCGAAGATGTCATGGAATCGTAATTCAACGGCCACTCGTTCGACGGCTTTCCGGTTCGCCTCAATACACTTCAATATCCACAGATAAAAGCTCCCCCCGGCTCAACAACCCATTATTATCGGGGAAAAGCACAAACCCGCTACCGTCTCTCACTAGACTTGTGGCATAACGGAACTTATACCTACCAAAGCATTCTGCAGCTACCACATGGCCAGCTTGGTGCTGGGATAAGCGTTCCAAAGCTTTGGGAGATGAGGTCAGTTTTCGCCTTGAATTTAAGGTCAACTTATGTAGCGCCCACCTGCAATGCGCTGCACTAATCTCCTTCCCGCCCGTCATAGCAGCCCGGATAGCTGCTTCATTCAACAGATTAGCAAGATCGGCCCCACTGAAACCCGCCGTCATCTCCGCGAGTTTCTTAAAATTTACATCACTAGCAAATGGCCTTCCCTGAGCATGGGCTTCCAAAATTGCCTCTCTTTCCGCCGGTCCAGGTAGTTCCAGGAATATCTTACGATCAAACCGTCCTGGACGGGTTAAGGCGGGATCTAATATATCCGGCCGGTTGATGGCGGCTACCACTATGATATTACCTCTCGCTTCCATACCATCAAGTTCGACCAATAGTTGATTTAGGGTCTGTTCGTATTCCTCATGGCCCGGGTCAGCCAGGCCACTACGTATTCTACCGACCGCATCAATCTCATCAATGAACACCATACAGGGTGCCAACACTTTCGCTCGGTGAAAGAGTTTACGTACCCTTGCCGCACCTAGGCCACCGTAAGTTTCCACAAATTCAGGTCCACTCGTAGCCAAAAATGGTAAACGGGTTTCACCAGCTAAAGCTCTGGCGATCAGGGTCTTGCCGACCCCGGGCGGCCCTATAAGCAGAATGCCCTTAGGAATTCTTGCCCCCACCTCGCGATAACGATAGGGGGATTTGAGAAAATCTACTATCTCCGCCAGTTCTTCTTTAGCTGAGCCTAAGCCTGCCACGTCGGCAAGGGTTATAAGAGGCACTCTATCGTTATGAGTGACTACCCGTACCTCGTCACTGTCTTCTATTTTCATGATTAGATCACGATTGCTTCGCCTCATGTGGGTCTGGACACCCCAAATAGTTAGTGCCAAGGCAAAATACAATAATTTTGACATTACGAGTCCGGGCCACGAGGTTACTAAATTGGCCGTTTCAATCTCTGGATTTGTCGTCCTAGCAAGTTGCGGATTATATTCAGTTTTCGCTTGCAGAGAAGCTGCATAATAGCTTCCCTCCAAAACGCGACTTTCGTGAGGAAAGCGATGCGAGCTCCCTTGTGAACGCATGAAAAGATAATCAGTGAATATCGATACTGCAAAAATAATAATCGCCCATAGGATTACTTTCCGTCTACCCCATTCTTTATGCCCCATTGCCCAGTCTCCCTCCCAACAGGAAAGACTTCAAGACAAGACGATCTTTTATCCCTTTTATCTATCTAGGGTTTATCTAGTTATCTAGGGTCTCGATCGAACTATCTTTGTAGGCTGTTGTTTTACTATTTCCACCACTTGCGTACCCTTGTAATCATTTTAAATAAAAGCCATCTGTTTAGGATTCGGCAGTAGTTAAATAAACAGTTAAGAATTTATTTATATCCTAATTCATATTATGTTCCTTCGTTATAGGTCTGTCAAGATATTGCCAATGGCTTCCTAGGGTTTCAATATAAGTTTATAAATATTGCCAACTGCCAACCCATAACGAGCCGCTTTATTGGGCTCTCCCCCCCCATAATGCTATCCACAAAAGTACTGCATAGAATGCATAACCGCAGTGCCGCAGTGACAGAACATTATTCTGGATAGCTATAGCGCACAGCTGAAGGTCAAGCCCCAATTTTGTGTGTAAATTCGCCACTGGACGTGTTGCGTGCTGCTATCCCCCCTCTACTTTGCCATTATGTTCATGGCGTCTTTTTCCCTCAGTGTGCGTATGGGAATAGGAGGAATAGGATACGGGCAGACGGCGAGCCTATCTTTTACGGCTAAAAGCGACAACTTCGAACTCGCTATTGCGGTGGCTGTCGGCGTGTTTGACATCAGCTCGGGTCAGACTTTTGCCGCGGTTATCGGGCCGCTGATCGAGGTTCCTGTTATGATCGGCCTGGTGAAGGTCGCCCTGGCGCTTGGGCGTAAGTATTACCCCGGTAGAGTGGGATAGGTAGTGGGATAGGTATTGACATAGATCCTGACGAGGAGTAATATTCTTGTAGAATATATAAATAAATTATTATATGTTTATGAATAGCTGGCAAGAAGGAGGTCTGGAGCTTGGCGAAAACATGGTACCCGGTAATAGACCGGGACAAGTGTACTGAATGCTTGGAATGCGTTAATTTCTGCCCACATGGAGTATACGCGGTTATCGATGGGAAGCCGGTAGTGGTAAATCCGGACAACTGCGTGGAATTCTGCAAGGGTTGCTCGAAAATATGCCCGTCGGAGGCGATTCATTATGAAGGCAGCTCCGCCGGTGCCAAAGAGCGGCCAGGATCCTCAGGCGCGGCTGGCAAGAGCGCTGCAAGCTGATGAGATGAATGAACGACACATGAGGATGGTTTGGGAGCCCATCTTAGCTGTCTAAGATGCGAAGGCTCCTGATATCACGAAAGGAGGATTTCCCATGGAAGAAAAGAAGGGACTCTTACTCTGTAATTGTCAGGGGACATGCCCGTCGTTTGGGAAGATGGACATATTTGAGATCATGAATAGGCTCAGGCGGGAGAAAGTCGTAGATTTCGTCGCCATACACCCCCAGCTTTGTTCAGATGACGGAGAGGTATTCCTGGAGACTCTCTTGAACGGGGAGGACGTCGGGAAGCTCTACGTAGCGGCCTGCGATCCCGCGATGCAGAAGAAGATGTTCAGAGACGCTTTTGATGATTCGGGCTTTCCGAGGGAGGCACACAAGGGCGTAGACATCAGGAATATGACAACGGACGATGCCGTCTCGACAATAAAGAAGATGGTCTCTGAGGACAAAGATTGAATTTGGGAGGGCTCTGGGTCTCAAACCCGTGCCGCAAGCCCGGATCCGGTCGGGCGAGAGACCCGTCCTATTCTGCAATTTGAGGCGATGATAAGAATGCCGCCATAATATAGTCCATCTGGTTCAACCGCAGCACATGCGCCCGATGGTATACTTGGTCTAAGGGTAATTACATTCACCACCTTCCATCAAAAACCAAAAACATACTAAAAAACAGATAAGATCTTGGTGGAAAAACTAGTTCACCAAGATCTTAAAAAGTCCAGTGACTTCTCCATATAGCACCTTATGGAACATGATGGAGAAAATATTCCACCAATCACCTAATTTCTAGGGGGTATACCTGTCCTATGAAGTCCTCAAACCCTTGAAAATACTTGGCTGGGGAGGAAGGATTCGAACCCTCGCACTCAGAAATCCAAAGTTATTTCCTGTAATTCCATAGACGTCCATCTTGTTGTGCCACAAGCATTTCAGCGTCCATCAATTCCATCCAATACACCTGTTTTTACCCCGATTGCTGTCAGTTTTGCTGTCAAAATCCGCATGAGACATAGCTTCTGATTGCCTGGAGGTTGACAGCGTGTCTCGTCTCTCGGACGGTCCCTGCCGGGCCAGGACGGCAAGGAAAGCTTCTACCACCTGTGGGTCCAGTTGACTCCCCCGACACCGGCGCAAGATTTCTACCGCTTCAAATGCCGAAAGCCCACGGCGATACGGCCTTTCGCTGACGAGGGCATCGTAGGTATCCGCCACAGCCAGAATGCGAGATTCCAAGGGTGTATCTTCCCCTATCAACCTGTCAGGGTAGCCGTTTCCGTCATAATGTTCGTGGTGGTGCCGGATGATAAGAGCATGTTCCATCAATGTATCCGTAACACCGATGATTTGAGCGCCGATGATTGGGTGCTTTTTAATCTGCTCTAATTCCTGGGGACTGAGCTTGTCTGGCTTATTGAGGATATGCTCGGGAATTCCGATCTTACCTATGTCGTGAAATAGAGCTGCTTCCTCCAGCAGTTTCAGCCTATCTTCTGATAGGCCTAGTTCCTCGCCTATCTGTAAGGCAAAATCGGCTACCCGGATAGAATGGTCCGCTGTATAGTTATCTTTAGCATTGAGGGCTGCTAAGAGCGCCTTTATCGTGCCCAGGTAGATGTCTTGTTTTTCATTGTAAATTGCATCCAGGCGTATTTGTAGAACTTTCATGGATGCACTCTGTTGCTCGATCACCTGTGAGGCCGACTTGAAAAATCGATATAGTGAAACGTATACGAGGATGAAGCCACCGAAGAGGGTAAGCCCTACCATGTAATAGGCCCCGGAGATAGAACGGTATACCAATGGGGCATCCAAATAGAGTTCATAAGCCCCTAAGACCAGGTCCTGAGAGTTTTTCATGGGAACATAGACCTTCACTGCTCTATCACCTCTGGGGCCCTTGGTGCCCGTTCCCCCTTTCTGCAGAGTGATCGCCTCGGTGATGAGCTGACCGTTCAATGCCTTTTTCAGCTTTTCGGTCAACGGAAACTGCCGTCCGATAATGCTTTCGTTATCGGAGAAGATAATCTTGCCAGAAGTATCCCAGACCCTGATTTCTAATATCTTCATTCCCATTATCTTTTCACCAAGGACCCCCTGTTTGAATAGCCAGGCCATTTCAGCATAGTGTTCTTCCGGGGTGGTCTCTACCCGTACCTGGCTATGCAGTAAGGCTTGCACGTGCTCGCCAGTAATCCGAGCCACGACGTCCAATATCCGGGCTTTTATGAAACCGGACATCACCAGCGAGAGGGCCATCGCAAGCAGAACGAACGTTATAAAACTGATGATCGAAAACCTATGAAGCAGTGAGCCTTTCATATTTCTTCACTTTCAGTGGCATCTTTTGCCAGACTTATCATAGGACTCATCATGGGCGTCCTTATCCTGCTCATAAGATTCTTGTGGCTTACGCCGGTAATGTTGGACGTGGCCGCCGCAACATCCGCCATGTCGGAACATCATGTAGAAGAGCAGGCCGATCGCCAACAGCCCGATGATTGTGGAAGCATCGATTTTCATCTGCCACACCCCTTTACCAGATTTATAGGTTATTTAAGTACTAACCGTGACCTTCCGGGAAAGGCCTCGAATCCCCTTATTCCTATCTTTAATCCTATATTTACCATCCAGCACGGTCGAAAGAACTCTTATGTTTCCTGATGCCAGAATATAGGCTGCCGCCCTAGCAAAGGCTGCCCAGGTGAACCCCCATGAGATATCTATAGCTACTCCACCCATCAATCCCATCATGAGAAGATGTCCCAAGGGACATATCAGAAGTAAAAGCCAACTAGCCAGGCCCCTATAACCTACTAATGTAAGGGCTGCCAAACCTAAGATCGGGATGAGACAGCACAGAATCATAATTGCCGAGTGGAGGAGGTGCCTTTGACCTCCTGGCTTATGCGCAGGAGGATTACCTTCACCCTCATTCTGAGGAGGTTGTTTTTCCTCTGTTACACTGTGAACTGTATGGTCTGGACACAGGATTCCAAGTTCCCTCATGTGTTATTCATCCCAACTTGTAATAGGTATATAAGTATACTAATCAATTTAGTCAGGTTATTGGTCAATGATCACCTGTAATTAATTATCCAGACTGCTCTCACTTATTCATAACTACTCCCCTAAACATACAAACGCGTTTATATCTTTAGAAGTTCCGGCTAAGATAGGAGCATCAGGTATACCCTTGCGTTGCCTCATAACCTTACTGAGGGTAAATAGAACCTCCCTTACTAAGCTAGACGATGAGCTTCGGTAAAAACGCGGGTGTCCTCTTCGCATACTCTATATATGAACTCCCAAACCTCTCCAGGGCTTCCCTCTCTTCCCGCCTTGCAAGGCGCAGGTAAGCGACGATTAAAACGGGCCACATTACTAGGGTCGGAAGGGTTGGCCACTGAACCAGCATGCCGAAGGTTAAGAGGAAAAGCCCAAAGTACTGCGGGTGTCGCATATAAGCATAGAGACCGTTCGTGACAAGCTTCCCCTTTGCCCTGTGAATCTGCCACCAACCTATCCCCATTAGTATAAAACCTGCGAGCATTAGGGCACTGCCAGTCTGACAGATAAGGCCTGTAAATCTCTGGCCGAAGACTGCAGATGCCCACAGATGACCGCTTTCATGGGAGAACGGATTCGCGACTGGTAGCCTTATCCCAAGGATTGAGGTAAGCACATAGATTGTCAACGGAAACCCGTACATTTCTGTAAAGAGGGCCACCACAAAGGCTGAGACCAGGCCGAGTGACCTCCATTCCCTCTTTTTGATCGGCGCGAAGAACGCAAAGATAAAACTCAGGATAAAGGCCACGTTGATGGCCACCAGGGGCCAGAATCCGTAGGCGTATGTTATCGAATTGAACCCCATAGTCTTCCCCCTCGTTCCCTTTCTAAGTAAAGGATGGAAAGCACTCGTAGCCAGGCATCATCTTACTTCACAAATTTCATAAGGATATCCACGAGCTCGTCTATAGCTTCATCGCCCCGTTCTTCTTTGATTGCATCGGTTACACATCCCCTCGTGTGGCTTTCCAGGAGTGACATCCCGACCTTGCCGAGGGCCGCCCGAGCGGCAGCTATCTGGTGTAGGATATCAACGCAGTACTTGTCCTCCTCTATCATCCGATATATGCCGCGGACCTGGCCTTCGATGCGCCTGAGCCTCTTCAAGAGGTCTTCCTTATCTCGCCTCACCTACTTCATACCTCCTTCATGGGATCACTTTCAGAGGGTGGATTGCTTGCTGTGCTATAGGGAGAATGAGCATAATCCCCAGGCCCGGTTGATAATAATGGGCGCTTCCCGGGTAGATTGCAGCAATCCAGCCCCTTCCCCTCGCCGAATTGCTCCTTATTTGCTTCCTCAAGCCTCCTTAAAAAATTCTTCCACCATGTCAGGAGTCCCATACCTTACACCCCCTATTACTTTATACATTACCATGGTATCCTATCACTCTTAATATATAGCTTGTTATTAAAAATGTCAATAGCCTTTTAAAATTAAATCGCTCATGCAAGGCATTTAGGGGGTCACCTGAGTCCATATTTTCTTCAAAGAGCCCCTTGACACGATGCTGATAAAGGGATATAGTTCTAGTAGATACTATAGGCTGGTAGGGTATATCCCGGACAGGGAGATATTGTCCCAACTTATGAAAGCAGTTGAAAGGGGGTGAGCAGAGTGGCGGGGACAGGGCGTGCGAGATGGAGGTTAGCGAAGGAATCTGTTCAGTCTACCGTGGTGAGATTTATTGTTTTTGCTCTTCTGCATGTAAGGCAGAATTCGCCAGGAACCCGGAGGCCTATGTCGCCGAGGATTCCAGGCAGGAAAGCTCCTCGGAATCAGGCGGTTCTGAGAAGGACCATGGACACTCCTGTTAATCTGTAGTAAACAGGAGATAGGGTACAAAGGTATCCTAAATGCTCCTGTGCCCAAGACTTTTTCAGGGAGGCCTCGACTTTAAGGAGGCCTCAAACCGGCAAGGAGGGATATTGAAATGTCTCGATACCAGTTAAAACCTAAAGCAAGATTCGTTTCTATACTGATTTTAGCCATAGCGTTATTCCTCGTCACAACAGTTGTAGTGATACTTATCACCAACCAACGTGTGCCTGCAAACCCCAACGAACGCGCTACCTTTTCACGTTCTGTCATTCAAGATGGAGTTACGATCCAGGTCATCTTCGAGAACCCAATAAGGGGCATTCCACTTAATAAGGGGGTTTCGTTCAATATTTCCGTAACGACACATAGCGGAGACCTTTCTGACTTGAATCCAGCGAATGGCGCCATCCTCCGGACGAGCAAAGGCCTTACTATCTCCGAGGGATTTCAATGGAAATGGTCGAGCCGGTCCCCTCACCATCCCGCGGGGACTTTAACTCTTCTTCCAGAAGGGGAGTCTAGCGGCAAGGGGGTCGATCTTGCTACGGTTGCAACAGCGGAGTGGATCGAGCTGGAGATTAAAAGCATAACGGGAAAAGAGCCTATGAGGTTTCGCTGGAGCCTCAAGAGTCTGGATTAAATTAAGGAGGAGGAAGAAAAATGCAAGGGGAAAAGGGTTCTGCCATGGTTAAAGATCCTGTTTGCGGGATGACTATCGCGAAGAAGGATGCGTCGGCTATCTCTATATACAAAGGAGAGACCTATTATTTCTGCAACCATTCCTGCAAGGAAAAGTTTGATGAGGATCCAGACCGGTATCTCACTGGAGGGACCAAACCCGTCAAGGCTACGCAAATGGCCAAGGATCCTGTTTGTGGGATGGTAGTGGACAAGGAAAGAGCATTAAAGCTGGAAGTGGGCGGAAGGACGTACTATTTCTGCAGTGCCAGTTGTCTTAAGGCCTTTGAAGACCCTGAGAAGGAACTGAGAGACATGAGAAGGCGCGTATCAATTGCCCTTACGGGTGTGGTAGCTTTGGCCGTCTTCCGGGTGGCTGTGCTTTTGGGCCTAGCCGCAGGTGCGACAATCCTTACCTGGGTTCCCATACCGTGGCTCCCATGGTTCACTTGGGGGGTATGGCTCTTCATAATCACCACTCCCGTGATGATATTCGGCGGCAAGGGCTTCTTTATCGGAGCTTGGAACGCCATAAAAAAGCGTGTCGCTAACATGGACCTCTTGATTGCCCTCGGTACGTCTACGGCATATATCTACAGTGCCTTTGTAGTCTTTTTCCCGAAGGTCTTGCCGGTTAAGGAGAAGAATGTGTACTTCGAGGTGGCAGCCATTATCATAGCCTTTGTCCTGCTGGGGAAGTACATGGAAGAGATAATCAAGAAACGAAGTTCTGCAGCAATCCGGAGACTTATGGATCTGAAACCTCAGATCGCAAGGGTGCTCAGAGGTGGTTCGGAAGTAGAGATCCCTGCCGAAGCCCTTATGGTCGGCGACGTTATTATAGTGAAACCAGGGGAAAAGATCCCTACGGACGGGGTCATCATAGAGGGCCATTCTTCGGTGGATGAGAAAATGATAACCGGGGAAAGTGTGCCTGTAGAGAAAAACCCAGGCGACGAAGTAATCGGTGGAACCATTAATAAAGTGGGGTCTTTTAAGTTCAGGGCTACCAAAGTAGGCGCGGATACCGCCCTGATGCAGATAATAAAAATGGTGGAGGAAGCCCAGGCATCTTCTGCGCCGATCCAGAGGATGGCAGACAAGGTGGCCTCCTATTTTGTCCCCATTGTGATCGCCGCGTCGTTGGTCGCCTTTGCCGGGTGGTGGATAAGTGGTGACTTCACCACAGGCCTCCTCAGCTTTATAGCCGTATTGATCATTGCCTGCCCCTGTGCCTTAGGTATTGCCACTCCCGCTGCACTAATGGTGGGAGTCGGGAAGGGGGCAGAGATGGGGATCCTCATCAGAGGGGCAGAATACCTGGAGAGAGCTGAAAGGCTCAAGGCAGTGATATTCGATAAAACCGGCACACTCACCAGGGGAGAGCCGGAGGTCAATGAGATAATCGCTTTTGAGGGTAGCGAAACCGATGTCCTACTTGCGGCTTCCATTGCCGAAAAGAGGTCAGAACACCCACTCGGGGAAGCCATACTGAGAAAGGCCCAGCAACTGGGCATTTCCATCCCAGATGCCGAGGCTTTTGAGGCCGTTCCCGGCCATGGGGTTAAGGTTGAGGTTGATGGAAGGAAAATACTCGTAGGGAACCGCAGATTAATGAGGGAAAACGACATCGATATTGAAGGGAAAGAAAGCGTTATCTCTAACCTAGAGGAGAAGGGGAATACAGGCATACTTGTGGCCAGCGAGGGCAAGCTCCTTGGCGTCATAGGAGTGGCAGATACCTTAAAAGAACATGTAAAGGATGTGATTCGGAGACTTCAGGATAACGGTATAGAAGTGGCTATGCTCACAGGCGATAATGAAAAGACGGCCAGGGCTATCGCAGCCGAAATTGGAATCACGAGAGTCCTCGCCAATGTTCTCCCAGGGGAAAAGGCATCAGCGGTAAGAAGGTTCCAGGAAGAGGGTAAGATCACGGCTATGGTAGGAGATGGCATCAATGATGCCCCTGCGCTTGCCCAGGCGGATATAGGGATAGCTATTGGAAGTGGCTCAGATGTGGCGAAGGAGACAGGAGGGATTATCCTCGTGCGGGATGACTTAAGAGACGTAATAAGATCAATACATCTCTCCCGAGCTACCATGCGGAAGATCAAGCAGAACCTCTTCTGGGCCTTTTTCTACAACAGCGTTGCCATCCCGGTCGCGGCCTTTGGGTTGCTCAACCCCATTATAGCAGCGGCAGCCATGGCTCTAAGCTCTCTTTCTGTGGTAATTAACTCG
Organism: Bacillota bacterium; assembly: GCA_013178125.1. Lineage (NCBI taxonomy): Bacteria > Bacillati > Bacillota > Bacillota bacterium. The sequence continues at coordinate 84,052 of JABLXJ010000006.1, forward strand.
GCCATGTTGAAAAGGTTCAAATACGCTGGCCAAAAGGGGGTTGAATGTCTGTGAACCTATCATGCAGGGCCGGCCTCATCAGGGCCGATAGGACCAGGGTGGTCGCCCGTTCAACAGTTTGGGGTGTCGCCGGGGCCGCCCTGCTCCTTTCCTTCTATTTCGGAATCCTCATATGGGCTCAAGGAATCGGCCATACCCTGGAACAATTTAGCCAGGATCGATTGTATATCCTCCCAATTGTGGTTGGGTTTGGTTTACAGGTAGCACTCTATGCTTACTTGAGGGCTTTGCTTCGTCGTAATAGCCGTATGGGCGGCTCGGGCAGTTCGACTGCCCTTGTAGCAACGAGCACGGGGACCTCAACAGTCTCAATGATCGCCTGTTGTATACACCATCTTGGTGATATTTTGCCTCTGATGGGGCTCTCTGCCGCTGGCCTGTTTTTGGCCGAATACCGGATTCCCTCTTTGATTGTGGCGATGGCCAGTAATCTGATCGGTATCGTTGCCATGTCGAGGGCGATTGGCAAGGTTCGTATGAGCACGGGGCAAGCATGATGGGGCGAAAGATCGGCACTACCGGGGCGCCCCTCGCCCCGGTAACGATTCTTTGTTACATCTGCTCGAGTAATCGTAGCCTGTGCTCTGGCCGAGGCCCGGGTGCTGAAAGGTGGCCGATTGGTAAATTGGAACACTAATAGCCCCGGTATGGAGGTCACATCGGACGCCAGTTTGCACCAACCTAGGAGATTGCTCGAAAACCCTCACAGCCTTCATATGTTGTAGCCATCCTTAGGAATTATCCCAATATATTGTGGGATGTAGCCCCTTCGATAGGGTTTTCGAGCATATTCCTAGTAGCTATATGCATGTTTCACTACCCCAATCGTATTCGTTGAGAGTTTTCCAGACTATTTTCGTTAACCCGATACCCTGTTCCGGCCGTATAGTCGGCTGGAGAGGAGCTCGACCTCGGCGACCAGACTCATACGTTCGCCCCCTTTGGGAACACCATAATAGATCTCGGTCAATACCGTCACGATTCTCAAAAGGCTTAGGTCGAAAAGCAGTAGAGGCTAAATCCTTTTGAGAACAGCTTCTCTCAAATCTATCCGGTTTGGCGGAGCGGGCGTCTGGTCCGGAAAACCAACATCAATGTAGGTTACGATCTTTGTCTCTTCCGGGAGCTCAAACCGTTTGTAAAGCCTCTCCAGCATCTGATCAGAAAAAGTCAGCCAGACTCCACCAAGTCCTAGAGCATGAGCAGTTAGCACCATATTCTGAACCGCAGCGCCACAGTCAAGGAGGCGGTTCCGCACAGGATTATGCGGGTTGGCACGATAGACCCGCTCATCCTGAACCACTGCGATATGGACAGGGCCTCCCGGAATATCACTTCCCTGGAATAGGCCGGGTTCGTTTTTCTCCCTCACCACTATAAATCTGATTGATTGGAGATTGCACGAATGGGCCGCCCAAAGGCCAGATTCCATAATTCTGTCAAGCATCCAGTCGGGCACCTCTTCATCCGTCCAGTGCCTGACTGACCGCCGTTCAACCAGAATACGCTGGAATATCGCCAGATCTTCCCGGGTAATCTCATGAGGGGCAAACTCAGAAAGATCCACTTTTTGTCCTGATCGCAAGGTTTCGGCGAAACCCAGGATCCTTTGTCCCCAAAGGAAATCCGGCAAGTCAATGGGGAGGCCTTTTTCTACCCATATCTCCATCAGTCTCTTTACCGTTTCTGTCTGTTTCTCTGATAAACTTTTCCCCTCATGAATTGCCGTATATGTTTGTATCTCCAGGGTGTGGTGGACCCTCTCCCTGAACCGCGCCCGAAACTCTACCGGATCCATAGCCAAATAGTCTTCTCTGGTCAACATGGCCATCATCAAGACCTCCAATCCGTCTTTTTACAATATGTATTCCAAGTCCTCCTCACTCCGGACACCATAAATCAACCGGTAAATCTTGTCTTGAATCGCCAGAAGCTCCGGATCACCCCGGCTTCGTGGCCTTTTGACCGGCACGGCAAAGATTTTTTGGATCTGACCGGGCCGGGGTGTTAGAAGTACGACCCGATCCCCGAGAAAAACGGCCTCCGTGACATCGTGAGTTATAAATACTATTGTTTTCTTCTCTTTTCCCCATATCTCCAGCAGATCGTCCTGAAGTTGCAGACGAGTTAAATGGTCTACTGCCGCGAAGGGTTCATCCATCAACAGCACCCTCGGGTTGTTTGCGAGACTCCTCGCAAGTCCAACCCGCTGGCGCATCCCTCCGGAGAGCTGATGAGGATACCTCTTTTCGAAACCCTTGAGTTTCACCATGTCGATATATTTTTCAACGACTTCGCGCCGGGATCGCCGGGGTATTCCCCTTATTTCCGGACCTAGCTCGATGTTTTCAATTACGCTCCGCCATGGATAAAGCGAGGAATCCTGAAACACAACACCGATGTCTGGGCTAGGTTCGTCAACAGATTTCCCATCCACCAGGACCTCTCCGCTCGACGCGAGTTGAAGGCCGGCAATTATCTCCAACAACGTACTTTTCCCACACCCACTTGGGCCCAGAATACTCAAGAATTCCCCGTCCTTTACGGTCAGGTTTATATCCGCTAATGCCACAACCTCCTGCACTCCAGGGAAAACCTTGCTGATGTTGGAGAGTACTATCTCGGGCATATCCATCCCCCCATTTGAAAGCCGCCTTATTCAAAATAACGCTCATCGTGGAATGAATCTCAAGTCCAAGATCTTGCCGACGTCAAAGCGCCTATCCTGGAACCCGAGGTCGATCTGTATCTTCTGGGTATCCTCCAACGCGTTGAGATCCACATCAGGGTTGTTTTCCCAGATCACCCTTTCTCGATCCAGCGCGGCCTTCAAGACTCCACGGTCAACTCTCAAATACCTGGTCCCGAAGTCTAAGAGCTCGTCGGGATGGCTCTTGGCATAGATGTTCGACTTGAAATAGGTTGCGATCAGCTTCCGGACCAAGTCAGGATGCTTCTTGATAAACGCGTCGCTCGCCACCAAGACGCCAGTATGAAACGTCGGCAAATAATCCCATCCCCTGGCCAGAAGCCTCCCGGTTCCTTTCCTTTCAGCGAGTGACACGAAAGGCTCATGGATGATGGTAGCAGCGACCTGACCCGCCTCCAGACTGGCCATTGCCTGCTGATAAACCCCATTATTGATCAAAATCACGTCTCTTTCAGGGTCAAGTCCATGTTTTTTCAATATCACCCTAGTATAAACATCCATACCACTGCCGATCGCGCCAACGCCTACCTTCTTACCCCTGAGATCCTCCACGCGCTTGATTTCCGGTCGAGCCAGGAGGTAGAACGGCCCTTTGGTCCGGAACATTGAAGCAACGATTTTAAGGGGAGCCCCGCGCCCAGCACCTATAATCGCGTTGGTGGTGGCCAAATCGGCGAAATCGATCTCGCCCGCAGCAAAGGCTGAGACTTTGTCTCCGACCTCTACCATCTCAAGATTGAGCCCCGCTTCCTCAAAGAAGCCTTTCTCTTTGCCTAACCAAAACCCCAGTCCCGTCATGCCTATAAAGGCCGCATACCGAATCTTCACCGGTTTCTGCTCCGAGGCTTTTTTTGCTGCAGTCACCGGCACAGCTGCAACGGACAGCCAGATTATCAAGAGGCCTGTTATGAGGAGAGTGACGGCCCTACCTAAACCATTCATTATTTGGAATCCTTTCATCGCTTTCGCCTCCATATTTCTATCTTCGCCATCGATATCTAGAGATCGATTGACTCAGTAGTATTTCCAACGCAGAAATACGCTTTTTTCAAGCAAATCCAGGACTTGGATAATCAAAACAGATAGTACAGTTACAACCGAAATAACCGCGAATAACTGTCCTGTGTTGTAGAGTTGGGAGGCCTTTGTGAGGAGGTTACCCAACCCTTCTTTAGAAGCCAGCATTTCACCAAAGAGAGCCCCGACAAGCCCGGACGCCGCAGCAACCCTAAATCCTGCAAAAATCGTAGGCATAGCCGACGGCAGAATGACCTTCGTGATCACCTGAAGACGCGTGGCGCCGAAGACGCGGGCAACTTTGAGATAGTTATCAGGAGTCTGTTTGACTCCGGAAATCGTGTTGTAGAGTATGGGAAAGAAGCTGAACATGAATACAAGGATAGCCTTGCTGAAAAAGCCGATACCTAGCCAGATAGTCAAAAGGGGGATTATGGCGACCTTGGGTATCGCCATCAAACCGGACAGATACGGCTTAGTGAATTTCTCTACCACCGCGACCCGGGCGACGAGCAACCCGAGGCTTACCCCGAGAGCGGCCGAGCTTGCGAACCCCAGGAGAAATTCAAATAGCGTCACCTCCAAATGCCTGAAGAGATGAGATCTATTCAAAAGGCCGATGAATCCGGCAGCAACCTGGGACGGCGCTGCAAGATAGAGATCGCCGACGATGTTATTATCGACCACGTATTCTGTGACTATAAGGATAAGAGATAGGAGCATGAGCTGACCGATCAAGATGGGCCACGACTCGATAAGCCTAGTCCGTCTCATTTCGCGTTTCTCCTCACTACTGAATTCCTGTTTATCTTAGGGCTTCCCCTGAGAATGCGCTTGCTGGCCCGAGCATGAGCCAGGGGCGGGAAAGTATTCACGCTCACAAGTTTCGTCTCCACGAAGGACGTTTCGCGTAATGCGCTGGGAAGTGTTGCCCGTAAAAGTCTCTGTGACTTGGGGGTCGTTCACATTACAGTAGAGCTCAGCAATCTCTCTAAACCATGGGTTTTCCTCAAACCGGGGAAGCCAGGCAGTCGCGTATGGGCAACACATCCGGCCAAGGGACTTATCCCAACCTCGAAACGGGATATCCGTAATCTTAGCCCATGTTTCCAAAGTCAAGGGGAGGTTTTGCTCTATGGCTCGCTTGCGAAGCCTTTCACCCCTTTCGACTGCCCGGTTTCTGACTGCCTTTTCGATCAATGCTCTACCTTTTTCGTAACCCAGCTCATCAATCAGAACTCTGGAAAAATGGAAATATAAATCTGCAAAATGAAAGCACGCCTGTCTTATCTCTGAAACTACATCTTTTTTCGCAGAGACTACTTGTCTCTCATCATCAGACATATTTCATTCCTCCAACATAAGCCTGCGCTCACGACCCTATATATCCTACAAATATAGACGGCATCCAACCTGTCAAAGACAAAGCCCATGAGTTCTTACCACTTCTGAGGCCCACGCCGGGTGGTAACACGCCGGGTAGGTCGCCAGAAATCTATACCAATTTAGGAACCTAATAGCGAATTCATGTATCGAATGTATTCAGCCTTGGTGAGTTTCGGGTGAAAACTTTCCCTGATTTGCCTTGCCTGCGCTGCCCTATTCCGCAAAAGTGAATAAACCGTTAAAGCCATGATTTTAGCCGGGAGTATGTAGGCTACCTCGGGATCGGTAACCATGAAATCCGCAGCATGGGCCCTCCCTGAGATACCGCCAGTGGAAAAGGATAGCACCGGTAAGAGGTGGCTCACATCCCCAGTGTCGGTTGAAAAGGCCTGATGTTCATCTGGATCTGTTACGCGAACTTGATGCGAATCAACTAATTGGCGGGCCACATCCGCAACTGGCGAATGGGGAGCCTCAGGGATTCGTGGCAGATACCCCGGTAGATCTATGATTTCTACCTCAGCACCGATAGCGGAGGCCCCCGCCGCGAAAGCGCGTGTGGCCTTAGCGTTGGCATCCAGAATTGCCTCTAACGTGCGGGCCCTTACCAGTACCTCGATTTTGACCTCGCCTGGAACCACATTCACTAGGTCGCCTCCTTTCGTAATGATCGAGTTGATTCGAACCGTATCGCTGTCTTTGAAGGTTTCCCGTTGAGCATTGAGGGCAGAAAATCCGATTACTGCGGCATTCAACGCATTTATCCCTTCGTAAGGAGCCCCAGCAGCATGGGCCTCCTTTCCAGAGTAACGGATCAATTTAGAAATAAAGCCGTTTGTCGATCCTGAGCCGACAACCACCTTATGTTTTTCATCACTGAAATGGACATGATGACTCAGAACAAGGTCAATCTCATCGAATTCCCCTAGTCGGATGAGTTCGGGCTTCCCACCCAGAAACTGAATGATCCCCTTTTCGCGCAGCGAGTTTTTAAACTCTATCTCACCGTATTCTTCCGCGGGTACCGCAAAAAAGATCACGTTCCCCTCGAGAACACTTGATACTTCAGGATCACTGAGAGCCATAGCCGCCCCGAAAAGGGCCGCCAGTTGGGCATGATGACCGCAGGTGTGCGCAGCCTTTGTCGTAGGATCGGCCTTTGGGTGAAGAGGCGATCTGACCGCGTCAAGCTCACCGAGTATGGCTACCGTGGTCTCACCATCGTACTCAGGGCTACGAGTACCTCTCAGGTAGCCTTTCACACCCGTTACAGCTAAACCTCGCCTGACTAGTAGGCCGAGCCTTTCCAGGCTTTGTGCCAACCTTTCTGCCGTTCGTTCTTCCTTAAAGCCAAGTTCGGGGTGGGCAAAGATATCCTCGGCGAAAACTATAATCTCCTGGCGTCTCTCACTTATTATCCTTTGTATGCGGTTCTCCAGGCTATCCACTGCCATGAGTTCTTCCTCCTCATATAGAGCACCATTAAAGTACCGCAATTCCTATCGGAATGCTCGGGTATTTTGGTGCTATTTTACACCACATATTTAGCCATGTCAATACTACTCAATCCAAAATCTCCATTTTTATCACTGATAGTAACAGTCTGCCTTGAATTCTCTTCGATCTATAGAGTGCTCAATTCAAAAGATCGGACTCTGCTCCATCGATGAGGAGCCGCGTTCCATGGCTACACCTTTTCGCCTCGTCCAATCGATAGAATTATTGACTGAAGAAGATGTATATACGGAGTCTAACATATAAAAACTAGACCAATGAGCAAAATGATCAATAGCGCGCACGGCCATGAGGAATGTCTGTTATCCGTGTTGGACGCATCCAACAGGTGCTTCACACGGGCTACCCCCGGGTTGCCACCGGGCAAAAGTGAGGGAGCAAGAGATGCCAACGCGGTGCGATTTCCATGCCGCATGAACTTTACAATAGCTGAAGCGAGTTCGACGCCAAGCCTGGTTTGAGATGCTGCCAGGGCGTCGCAGATTTCCTCTTCATTATTACGGAGGGCAGCGTATGACCACAGGCTCGCGGGCGAAAAGAGAGTCAGGTCACGGCAAAGCATAAAAAACCAGTTGAGGATATGTCCCATACGCCGTATGTGAACCAGTTCGTGAGCTAGAGCAGCCCGTAGCTCGTCATCTTCCAGTAATTCCAGTGTTCCGGTAGAGAGCACAAGCGCTCGGCGCCCGATCCCACCGATGAACATTAGAGGCTGGGGATAGTCCAGTACCTTCAGCACAGGTGGCTTCATGCCTACCTGTCTGCAGAGTTCATCTAAGATGGCTTTTGGCCGCATGCTGCCCTCCGAAGTTGACGGCAAGCATTTGAGCAACCAGTGGGTGCGGTACAAAGCAATACCATATATAGCTACCGACACGGCCAGCCATGTCAATGATGCGGGTGCGATCCAAGGGATGATTCGGTAATTGATCCGGCAAAAGAAGTGATATGATGGAAAACCCCTTAGGGCACCGATATAGCTATGACTAAACCCGCACGTCTTGCCGATGATGATGTAGTTAATGACATACGAGAGCACCGGCACCACGAGGGGAACCATATACACCCACGTCCGATGCACACCTCTTGGGGACGCCAGCCGCAGCACTATTGCAGTAAGTACCGCCAGGGTTGATGACAGAACGAAGGTATATATGATAAAGGGATGCTGCAAGAGCGAATACATGCCGTCATCTACTCCGTTTCTTGTGTTCCGCGATAGCATTTTCCAGCTCTACGAGGATTTCAGGATCCACTCGACCGACCTCGTGTACCAACTGGGAAATAGCTTCTTTACCAAAGCCATCGAGGAGTCCGGTGATGACCTCAGATGCAATCCTCCGTCTGAACTCATCCTTTGAGACAGACGGGCGGTATACGAAGGCTGCCCCATCTCTGTCTTTGGTGAGCAATCCCTTGTTGGCAAGCCGTGACATGATGGTCATGACAGTAGTATAGGCGATCTGTTTCTTAAGGCGCAACCCTTCATAGACGTCGCGTACCGTACAGGTACCCCTACCCCAGATCTCTTCCATGACCTCGACCTCCAGGTCGCCCAGCACCTTGCCGAGCCCTTTTCTGCCCGGCTTAAAATCAAACCAACGAAACAAAGTCACCACTCCTGATGTTGCATGGTTTCCCCGAGTGGGGAATGCTAGTGAATTGCATTCCCGCCATTCCTATCTAATTATCTCCACCCCCTGCCCGACAAGGTATGGGGCGTTATTCTGAGTACGTACCTCACCCTGCACACGAACTCGGATACCCGGCTTAAGTTTGACGGTGAAATCATAGAACTGCACGAACAATTGATTTGCACCATCGGTTACCGTGATCCAGCAACCCGATGCCTGGCATACCTGTCCCGCCTGGCCGTCCACGATCACCTTCTTTCCGGTATAGGCCTGCGTATTGGCAAACAGGGAAGCTAGTTCGACGATTTGAGCTTTAGTGGTATCGATTGGCGCTCCATACTTTGATGAGCCTTCTATTCCATGAAAGGCAAAGGAAGTAACCAATCCAAGTATAACAATCGCAGCACCGCTAAGCAATAGAATTATCCTTCTTGACATCTGCAATCACCCTTCCGTCCCGAATGGAAACTATTCGCGGTAACGACGCCGCCAACTCCGAATTGTGGGTGACCACAACGATGGTGGTACCAGATCGGTTAATCTCGTGTAGCAGGTTAAATATATCTTCAGCAGCACGACTATCCAGATTGCCGGTCGGTTCATCAGCCAGGAGGATGGAGGGGCTTTTGGCGAGAGCTCTGGCCACTGCCACCCGCTGAATCTCGCCACCGCTCATCTGCGACGGCAGGTGTAGCAGGCGGTTGCCCAGCCCAACGCGAGATAATAGCTCGGTAGCCCTTTGACGTGCGGCAGAGACACCGGCAAAGTACATGGGCAGCATGACGTTTTGTAACGCCGTCATAGTAGGAATCAATAGAAATTGTTGAAAGATAAAACCAATGGTGTTCCGGCGGAGGGTCTCCATCTCCTTCGCGCCGAGCTTCCCGATAGGCCGGCCTGCAATGGAGATATGGCCGCTTGTCGGCTGATCCAATAACCCAACAATATTCATCAGAGTTGATTTCCCCGAGCCGGAAGGGCCGACCACTGCCAGAAACTCGCCTGCCTCGACCTGCAGTGAGACGTCAGCCAGTGCGTGGACTTCCTCTTGGCCTCGACGATATGTCTTATTGAGATTCTCGATATATATCATTAGTTAGATGCCTCCTCACTCGTTTCTCAAAGCTTCAATAGGGTTGAGTCGAGCCGCATGAAGGGCGGGATATAGGGTTGAGAGGATACCTACACCCACTGGGAACAGCACCGAAATAGCTGCAGCATACCAGGAGAACTGACCGACCGACTGGGTAGGCATTATAGAAACAAATTGTTTCAAAATAACATTCCCCATTAGAGTGGTTATGGAGCCAGCACCTGCCCCCAATAGTCCGCCCAAAAGGCACATAGATAGGCCTTCGAAGAGGAATAGCCTAAAAATCTGCCATCGCGAGGCACCGATGGCTTTCATGAGTCCGATCTCGCGAGTACGCTCGAATACCGCCATTAGCATGGTATTCATAGTGCCGAGGCCACCGATGACGAGCGCCACCAACATCACGAGAAACAGCATGTTTTGCCCAGCTCGGACGAGATTTTGGATGGTACCAAGCACTTGAGCGGCGGTAACGGCCTGGACATCAGGAACCTTTTCTATATTCTCGATAGCGGTCGGCACGCCGGAAATATCCTTAACACGGATGTTGATTGCCACGACACGGCCCTGTAAGTTCAACAGCTTCTGGGCAGTCTCAAGGGTAGTATATGTGGAGTAGTCGTCCTTGGAGCCGGTAGTCTCCAGAATACCAACAACCTTAAGGGGTACTGGCTTACCACTAACTGTCACGGTGATGGAATCACCAACCTTCTTATATTCGCCACTTTTGTCGGCGAATACTTTGGCCTCGACACTTCCGAGAACAACCTCGCCGTAATGCTGTGGGAATCGCCCCTGTATCTTCCACCAGGACTTGAGTTTGAGTTCCTCGGAGGTGATGCCGATCAACGGGTGCGAGAGCCCCAGATATTTATAGGCACCGTAGACGTTGGGAGATGCGCTCGCCACGTTAGGGAGATTGTGGATCTGCTCCACGACATTTTCCGGCAAAGTGGCTGGCACTTGACCGCCGATCATGATGACGGCGAGAGCTTCGTACGGGCACCCCTTGGCCACGGCTACGATTTGTGCGCCCATATTTTCAAGCTCTGCTCGCATGCCTCGCTCATAACCCTGCTTCAAGGAGATCAGGCTGAATAAGGCTGTAGCGGCGATGGTGATACCGAGGATGGAAAGCAGAGACCGAATCTTGCGTCGCCTGATGCCGTCCCAGACGATGGTAAACATATTCATTTCGACGTTTCCTCCCTTCAGGAATGGGTACTATTACGGGGCCGCTATCACTAACTCTACTCGTAGAACTGGCCTTGGCCGAAATAGGCAAATGACTTGATGACTTTTCCGCCTTTGATAATATACACTTCCATGTGACAGCCATAGCTTACGACTTCTGCGGTCAGCCCTGGATCGTTGTCCTTATACTTCGAACGGTAATGTGAGAGGACTTCCTGCTTAATGCTATCATATGGGGCTTTAGTGTTTTGTTGGGCTGAGACTCCGGGACTTGCGTTGACTTTAGAGCTTTCTCTCGCGGACCGGGTGGGACTTTGGAGGTCAAAGTACAGCGCTCCTCCGGCTACTACGACTATAAAGGCAAGTATGTAAACCCGTCTTGGGCGAAGCCATTGAAGCAGCCCGGAATCATTTCTGGTGCTCATTTTGCAGCCTCCGTTTCATTTACAAAGGTACCGACGGATTAGATAGTAGCTTGGCAAAATCAATTCTACTACCGACAATAATACTATGTCAAGTAGTATTAGGCAATATAGTACACTGAGTTTCACTACCTTACCCCAAAAAACTATTGGCCCAAATCAAGTAAAACCTTCTTGCCGCGCATAAGGTGCAGGATGGAGAGATGAATAGGGTAGATATACTCCAACATTTGTGGAGTAGACCCCCATGCCGCGCTGCGGCGCCACAGGTAATGAAAATGTCCCTGGGAATAACTGGGCAATTTTCAGGATAGGAACGGAGCGCTGCTCCGCCCCATGGCGGCCAGTTTCTCCGTTCCCCTCCCCAAACCGAACGTGCCAGTTGCTTGGCATTCGGCTCTCCATTGGGCCTCTCAGTCGGCTAACTGAGTCGTGAAGGTGATTCCCCTGTTATGTTCCAGTAATCCTGCCGAACACGAAACCCAACTGGCGGCCCTTCGCCATGTGGACGGCTTTCCCGTCCTCAGACTACTACGGCCCCTCCGCCCCCATCTCGCCACTTCAGACGCAGGTTGTCCCAGCCGCCCACGCGGCTGGCGCGATGGGTTCCCTGGTTCACTGCTGCCACGACAATGGATAAGGATGTCAACCTATCACCCTTCCGACCTCTTTGGCCGGCCGGCATAGAAGGGAGCAGTTGAATGGACGTACTCCCTTGGTATCGATTATTCATCAAGCGGTACCGGGAAGCCACACCATGAAGTATGTTTCTTACTATGCGAGACGCACCAGTACACCTGCGTCTCCGAAATGGTTATCGCTGGGTAGGTAATAGGAGGATGGGAATTGATATATAGAGGCCCGGTATGTGCCGGACCTCTTTTCATGTTTTGCTGTCATTTTGCTGTCAAACTGCGTTTTGTGATAGCCTCTTGAACCCTCAACCCCTTGAAAATACTTGGCTGGGGAGGAAGGATTCGAACCCTCGCACTCAGATCCAGAGTCTGATGTCCTACCACTAGACGACTCCCCAGCGTTGACTGACCAAGCAATATTTAATTTTATCATCTAATATGATACTTTGCGCACCTAGAAATGTCAATAGACATACCCAGAAAACTGACTGCCTTTATTTAACTGGTTAATCTATCCAAATTTCTTTCCAAAATCAGTAAACGTGCGGAATTTTTCCGCACGTGCCTTCCGCTATCTCTTTTGGCAATCAAATTCCGCATAAGACTGATTGTCAATAGGAAACCCCCATTACCTTTGCCTTTATTCTTCCGCAAGCTGTTTTCGATTGCTGGCCCTTCCCTAAGATTTAACATCTCTTCAAATGCATCTGCTGCTTCCCTGTTCATTTCAGTAAAAACATGGGAATAGACATCCCCGGTGACCATAATTGAAGAATGTCCCAATCTCGCGGAAACCGCCTTGATGGCGTAATCCGTATGGAGAAGCTTGAGGGTATCAGGAATAGACGCAAGAGAGACCGCAAGGACCGGGGGCGAAGTCTGCATTCTTGGAGCTTCCACAGGCTCCAGAAGTTCATAGCCTACAAGGCACAGCTGGCTGGGATAAAGGTAGAATGGGTTGTTCCCTCAAATACCAGCCGCACCTGTCCGGTCTGCGGTACTATTGACAAGGATTCCCGTAATGGCATCAGGTTTAAGTGTAAGTCCTGCGGTTATAAAGGCCATGCGGATGTCATTGGAGCGCTGAATATCAGCAGAGCAATTAGCGGTCTGGCCAGGGCGGCGTAAGCCGTCGTCCGAGGGCCGCCGCCCGGTGCAGCAACCGATAGGGAACGCAGCCGGGGTGGGCCACTGACTTGGCCCTTATGGTGCTGCGATGAGGCCGAAGCAGAAATGCATGGGGCTGAGTAAGCACTAACCAGCCTGAAGCTATACTTCAGGAATCCCCGGAATTTATTCCGGGGAGGATGTCAAGGAGAAGATCCAAAATCATTTCTAGAATGGCTTCCCGTTTCCCTTCTGCTTTGCCTTGCTGGATTCCCTTTTCTATGATCCTCTGATATCCAACTGATTTTGTGAGGTCAAGCATATTCTCTGCCTCCCCGATCTGCCAATATTTCGGCCTGGGGAAGCGCCCTCCTTTTGGGTATTCATGCCCGGGCCTCGTAGTGAAGAAATGGTAAGACCGGCACACTTATCTGCCTCACTGGCCTGATATTGGACTCCAGCAGGATGTCGATATCCTTAGAGGTCTCTGCAGAAATCAGTTCTTCCCCGCAATTCCTGCAGACTTGTGCAGGCACTCCTTCAATTACGACCAGGTGGCCTTTGTATCGGAAATCGAGCTGGATCGTTTTCTCTTCTAGGGTTCCTCCGCATACCGGACAGGTATTTGCATCATTCATCTTATTTTCCCCCTTCTTTTCTTCGCCTCGTGCGGTAGCTTATCCATCGCTTTTCATCAGGAAAGTAAAGGGTTATAATATGGCTTATCGGTGCCAGGCTGCAGACTATGTGAAGCGGCAGACCATCAGGTGTATGACCGAATATGAGACAGCTCGGGAAAGTCTTGTCGTCAGGATATTCCTCAATGATTTTGCCGTTAATAATGGCGGTTTCCATGTCTTTCGTGGTGATTCCTCGCTCCTTGCACCGGACTGTAGCGTGAGCGGTAAGGCGGTAACTGCCCCCTTTTATCCTTGCCCGGATTTCGTCAATGTCCAAGAGCCTCACTCCCTGATTTGATTTTACCCCATCTTCTAGATTCTTGCAACTTCCAGGCCGTTTGACTTAAATATCATTGATTGAGGCTTCAACGCCCTCTCCCTTCCTGAGCTTCCGATCAAGCTCCAGGCACATGGGCTCAAACACTGTGTAGAACATGCGCGGTTGAACTTCAGCATTGCTGAAGTGAGGCAGGTATAGTCCGTTCTGCCCCTCGAGCGGGAAACCAACGAGGGTGAACATGCCCTCCTCTACGTGCACCACCCGTCTTTCCGTTCTTTGTTACGTTAACCCTGAAGCTGGACATCTTGCGTTCCTCCTCCGCCCGGCCCGGCCTATAGCCCGGGACTTATGGGCAAATGAAATAGAGCCTTTTAACGTCGTGCTCAGGACGAGATACCACATCGTCAGCCACTTGGCAGGCTTACCGCCGTTACGGGTTATGTGGCCGGGCCTCCTATGCTGTCCTGGAAACGCGCCCTGCCATGAGCGCCATCCTGGCCTTCTCAAGCCGGCACTTCTGGCAGGAGCTTGCGCACAGCCCCTTAGCTGCGCGTCGCTCACATGCTTTAGCGATTTTGGCTGCTGCAGCGAGGGCTTGTCCCGCTTTTAAGTAACCTAATGCCTTGTCTACCCACATTGCCTCTTCCCTCCTTTCTACACATGTCGCAATGACGAAATGGCTGTCACCAGGCCCAGGAAAATCAAGAGCCCCGTCAGGTTCGACGGGGCTACATCGTTGATTGCCGAGATCTTGAGCGAGAATAGCGCTCCGATCCCGCATGTTAGACAGATTAAATTGTCAAGATATCGCATATCGAATCTCCTTCTCCTGTGCCTGCCAAATGGTCAGGGCTTATGAGGCGACCAACTTGTCCACACCCGGTGGGGGCATGGAACGAGATTGATCGGATCATTTAAGTTGGGATAGTCCCCTCGCAAAATCTCTCCTTTTCCTTTTTTACAACTTTCCATTATATCCCAAATTCTATTGATCTCCTACAGGAAACCGAGGGCGAAAGCCCCGGAATAAATTCCGGGGAGGATGTCAATAAAGTCAATTCTGCAAATATCAAGTCAGTAAAAAGGAGGAGGTTGGACGGAGTAGAATAATTAAAGATAGCTCCATTCGAAGGGAGGATGAAACGATTAAGTATGGAACCAAGAGAGTCCTTTCGGCGATCCATGGTAAGCGAGGTGCGTCTTGCGCGCATTTTGTTATGCATCGCCTTCACTCCTGCATATATAGTCCTGGCGCCTCCAATGCCTTATGCCCTTCTACCCCTGTTGTTTATTGCGGGGTTTATAGCTTCTCAATTTCTTGATCTGAAGCGCCTTTACCATCCATGGCTCAGCTATCTCTCACCGTTTTTCGGTTTCCTTCTGAATGCCTCCGTGATATTCACCACGGGATTTCAGAGGAGCCCCTTTCTTTTCTTCGTGCTGGTACCTATCGTAACGTATGGAATCGAGCGGCCCCCCGTTTGGGTCTTTCGCTCGGCAATGATGAACACATCAATCCTGGCATTTCTCAGCCTGCGCGCGCTGATTCAAACGGACTGGTTTGGTTTGGCCTATACGCTGGGAATAACGATGACAAGCCACACTGCGTGCCGTCTTATGAGAAGAACTCAAGGGTTATCGAGCTCCTATATTCTCACCATGGAAGATGCTGCCGGCAAGGATCCGCTTACTGGCCTTTACAACCGCAGGGCGTTTGCAGAATATGTTGCAGAGCTTTCATCCAGAGAAACCCCTTTTGCTCTCACGATGTGTGACCTTGATGGTTTTAAGCGTTACAATGATAGATTTGGCCACCCGGCAGGTGACGAGGTGCTGAAGAAGGTTGGGGCGCTTCTTAGTGAATCCCTAAGATCCACGGATGCCGTGTTCAGGTATGGAGGCGATGAATTCGTGATAATTATGCCAGACGTTAATGAATTCACTGTCAACGGTGTGTGTAATAGAATAAAGAAGCTGGTTTCGAAGGAGATAGGGGGAGTCGGGATATCATTCGGAAGCGCATTCTTCCCTGAGGATGGAGCCACCGTTCAAAAAGTGATAGAAATCGCCGATAAGAGATTGTATGAAGCAAAGCGAATGTCCCAGCCGGGACGTACTACATTTTAGGAGGAAGTTGAGTGCAAGAAAGAAAGTTAGATTGGTGGGAAAAGATTCCCGTAGGGATAATGCAGTTGGGGACAAATCTTAATATCGTATTGGTCAATGAGCAAGCAAGAAGGCTGTTATCGCTTTTTCAAGTTCCTCCGTTGGGGGAATCCCGGATGAACTCCATTCGCAATTGGAGATGGCCCTAAACGAAGGAGTAATCAGAGAAGGAAGTGTATACTCATTACGATGAATGGTATGTGCGTTTCCTTGTCCAAAAGCTGGAGGATGATGCCTTAATCTTAACCGCAGAAGATGTGACTTTGAATGGGCAAAATCCGAGGAACGTACTATGCGCGAGGAGATCGACAGGGCCTTTACCTTCTCCCTTTTAGAGCCCTCAGTTGCTAGGAAGCTATCCTGCACACCGGAATACCAGGATGAACCAGCAACCCCTGGGCTAATCAAGATAGTCGGCGGGGGCTTAGCAGGAAAACACGATAATATTTTCAAATTTGGTATACCCTAGAAGGAAGAATAGGGTTTACTATCGAATTACATTTTTTAGGTATAATGTGGGGAAGTTTACCCTCAGTAGTATAAGCCCGGGAACCTATGACCCTGCAATTCAGAAAAGCGGGTGGCCGTCTGTTAAAATTTATACATGGGGAGCCTTATATCCGCCTCTGAGGCGAGCACCTTTACTGTTCAATAATCAAAGAGCCAACCCCTTGCGTGATTCGTAGATCGATCAATGGGTATGAGGTTGTAGCGGGCAGCGGGTAAATATCGCCACGATGGAGAGCACTTCGTTCCTCTTATGTGCCAGGGTATATCACCTAGACGCACACATACATTGATAAATCGTCGCGTTGCTGTATTGACCTGCGGTCCCATGAAGGGTATTTCGCCGAAAAACCGCCACGGGGAACATCAAAAGCGAAGCTGGAAAGGAGGCTTCTTCATGAACCTCAAAGGTTCGAAGACGGAGAAGAATTTGTTGGTTGCTTTTGCCGGTGAGTCACAGGCACGTAATAAATATACCTATTTTGCTTCCATAGCCAAGAAAGAGGGATATGAGCAAATTGCTGGCATCTTCCTGGAGACGGCCGAGAATGAGAAGGAGCATGCCAAGGTGTGGGCTAAACTTCTGGACCTGATAGGCGACACGAAACAAAATTTGGAAGAGGCTGCTAAGGGTGAAAACTATGAGTGGACATCTATGTATAAAGAGTTTGCTGCGACTGCGCGGGCAGAGGGTTTTGACGAGATAGCTAAGACTATGGACAAGATAGCCGAAGTAGAAGCTGCCCATGAAGCTCGCTACCGTCAACTCCTGGCACGCTTAGAGGAAGGCACCGTTTTCAAGCGCAGTGAGCCGATCAAATGGCGCTGCCGCAACTGCGGTTACATTTACAAGGGAATGGAACCACCCGGGGTATGTCCGGCATGCTCCCATCCGAGGTCTTTCTATGAGCCGGCTGCGGATAACTACTAAAGTTAATGCACAAAAGTTTACCGAACTTTTTTATGCAGCAATTGGTAACTTGAAATTCACCCCGGACCCATGACTGAAGTATTCTTCAAGGCCAGTTAAGCTGTTTTTGGGCGTCCGGCTGGTAATCTATGGGCCGGGCGGTGTTTTTTATTGCGAGTCGGATGCCAGTTTGGAGGTTTTTTAAGATCGACTGATGCCCCATCTCCCACTCGTGCTTCAGCACTGCTATCGGGTCTATCGTTTGAGTCTATCGTTACTATCGTTCTATCGCTCCAGCTTATCTCGCGTGGCAGCAAGTCGCTTTAGGACTGTCTCCTTCCCGAGCACCTCCATTACCTCGAAGAGGCCAGGGCTCACAGCCCGGCCCGTAAGTGCAACCCTGGTCGGGTGAATCACATCCCCGGCCTTAAGGCCAAGCTCCGCCGCAAGCCCTCGCATGACAGCTTCAATGCCCTCTTGGGTAAAGGGCTCGAGACGTCCCAGCCTCTCAATCAGCTCACCGAAGATACCAGCAAGCCTTGGCCTGGCAAGAAACTTCTTCACCGCAGCCTCGTCGTAGCGTATGTTATCAGTAAAGAAGTAGTCCGCCAGCTCCACGATATCCTTTACAGTCTTCATCCTATCTTTAAAGAGCTGAATCACCCTGGAAACCCCGGAATCGACCTCTTCCTCATCCTTGGCGCCCCCGGCACTAGCTTTGCTGGCCTTCTCTGGCAACAACCCCCCAGACTGCAGAAAGGGAATGGCCAAGCGCATTATCCTGTCAGGATCGGCCATCCGGATATACTGCCCGTTCATCCACTCGAGCTTTTTAGGGTCGAATATAGCAGCATTTTTAGATACACCTTCCAGCGAGAACTTCTCTATGAGCTCCTCGGTGGAGAATATCTCATGCTCTGCATCGTATGCCCAGCCAAGTAGCGCCAGATAATTTACAAGCGCCTCCGGCAGGTAGCCCATGTCCCTGTACTGGGTCACCGAGGTCGCCCCGTGCCGCTTGCTCAATTTGCTGCGATCAGGCCCGAGGATCATGGGAACGTGGGCAAATTCCGGCAAGGGGTACCCGAGCGCCCGGTAGATCATCACCTGCTTGGGCGTGTTCGGGAGGTGCTCCTCAGCGCGAATAATATGCGTCATCCCCATCAGGCTGTCATCGACTACCGCCGCGAAGTTATAGGTAGGGAAACCATCTGATTTCATAATCACGAAGTCATCAACGCTCGAGTTTGAGAACTTGACCTCGCCCCTTATCAGGTCATGTATGAGAGTCTCTCCCTCCGGGACCATGAAACGTACGGAAACCCTGCGTCCCTCATCTTGAAACCTCCGGATCTGAGATGGGCTCAGGTCGCGGCAGCGCCCATCATAACGGGGGACTTCCCCCCTGGCGACAGCCTCCTTGCGCCGCTCCTCGAGCTCCTCAGGGGTGCAGTAGCAGTAATAGGCGTTCCCGTTCTCGATAAGCCTATCCATATGCTCTCTATAGACCTGCAGGCGCTCCGACTGGAAGTAGGGGCCATAGTCGCCGCCGACCACGGGGCCTTCATCCCAGTCGAGCCCGAGCCACCTCATGCTTTCAATGATCGCCCCTGTCGAGGCCTCGGTGGAACGAGCAACGTCAGTATCTTCTATCCGAAGAATAAACCTACCACCATGGTGGCGCGCAAAAAGCCAGTTGAATAGGGCCGTTCTCGCCCCACCCACGTGAAGGTAACCGGTCGGACTCGGAGCGAACCTCACTCTAACGGGTTTCACTCTAACGGGTTTCATCCAAATAAGCCTCCTACCTGTTAAAGGTGCCTGTTGAAAAATCCCATTAAAATGCCATCACGACTCTATGGTTGGAAGAATTAAGTTGGAAGAATCAATACCAAAACAAGTATATATCGCGGGAGCCCTTACTTCAAGTCCCTACTGGCCTTGCTGGGCTCTACCACCCCCTACTGGCCCTTACCCGGCCCTTATCCCTACTGGTGCTCTACTTGTGCTCTGGACTGGTCCTCTAGTCCTTGCTGGCGACTGGGGGCTCGAGGTATAAACAAAACAAAATAAGTGACATAAATAAAATACATGAGGATATGGGAGGATGTGGGAAAGGCGGGCTGCGAGGCTCAGGGAATCCTGTGGCCGCGCCCGCCGGGCGTAACAGGGGCGCGCTGCCCAGCCAGCCAGTCAGCAATCAGCAGTTCTGGTCAGCCGGCACGTAGGCGCAGACCGGCTTGTGGCGCTGCCTGGGGGAGCGGAGCCTCGCCTGCATCTTGCATATATTATAATGCCTATACGTTCTCCCCGTTATGGATTTCATAGCTCCAGTTTACTCCATTATTGTTATCCCAGTTATTAGCGCTGTCACGGAAGCAGAAATTTAGCCGTGATGATTCCTCAATTCCGATTGGAACAATGGCCGTCCACATATCATCTATCGTCCTGGTCATCGGGACATCTCTTACATTGGCCCAGCTATCCGCAGGGCCGAAACCAGCGTGAAGATAGACAGCATCCGCCCCCGACCGGGCAAGAAGGCCGTTATATTTGACCGTCACATCTGTTCCCGAGGTTATGGGCGTTGGGCTTACATAGACGCCATCATCCCCCCTGAACTCAGCGCGTTTCTCCATTACACGACGGCCATAGCCCATACCGCCGCGGCCAGCGTGCGCTCCCCGCATCGGGCCGCAGCAACCGGAACCGGGCGCGAATTCGGTTGCAGCCTCGACATTAACATCAACCTTTTTTGGGTCATCTTTACGCTCATCTCTACGCCTGCCGAACCCAAGAAACATAGGAATGACCTCCTTCACCTGGGTAGTCTGGGTTTATCATCATATCGTCAACTATCACCAACACTCATAGTCTCCCCAATTCATCATGGGGGATATGAGATCGAACTATTGCCGCGGTTGCCTGCTATCTTTCTGGTCTTCATTATCATGATCGCGGTGTTCTTTGGAGTCACTTTTGCCACGCATTCCTAACATATTCGCAAACTCAAAGTTTCTCAACCGCTCCAGCCGGTTCCTCAGACCCCTCAGGTTTCCCTCATTTACCAGTAAAAACACAAAACCCACAGCCACAACGGTCCCGATGATCCAGGCAATCGACGAAAAAGCACCCCTCGACTCCCGCCCAGCCCTCACCCGCTGCTCCCGCACGGTGCCAGGCGTCCGCCCCACGGGCGGCGCCGTGATGCCATACAGCAAGGCCGGCAGGGCATCGATGAATGTCGCCATCGAACGTTCCGCAGCATACCTGCTATTCTCCTGGCTTCCCACCTCGAAGAGAAGGGCCCGCGGGGAAAGATCCTGGTTATAGCCGCCTTTCCCGTAAAATATGCCCCGGACAAGCCCTGGAAAATTCCTGTCGGCATAATCCTTTATGGCGTACGCAAAGCCCTCGTTTGCGCGCATGTTGGGGTTCTCTCTGCCTACCACGATCATAACTCGAGCGCCCGGCCGCCCGTTGACGGTCGTGACATACTGCTCGAGGGGCGCTGCATCCCTATGAACATCGAAGATAGCGTCAGGTCCCTGGCGTATGAGGGCCATGGCGGTGCGCCGGGAGCGCTCATACGCCGCGCCATCGTGCGGGAGGTGGGATGCGTAGGAGTGGTTTACATCCACGCCAAAACGCTCAAGCGAGGTCGTCATCGTCGCCCCGACTTTGTATATCCCGCCTCTCGGGGCTATGGACGCGGCGCCGTCGGTCGGCACGTATGATTCATCACTGTGGGTATGGTAGGTGGCGATCAACCTCCGCCTCCCTGCCTCGCCTGCCTGTGCCTGTAGCTCCGCCTGCCTGGCAGCAATGAACCCCTGCGCCTTCGCCGCTAGATCAACCTTCTCTCTCGCCCTCACCCTCGCCTGGTTGCCCTTTATGCTCACCACCTCATAGAGCGTATTATCAGCATCCAGGAAGCGATCCCCAACGTAGACCACGTGGCCCGTTTGCATGATCACCTTCCCCGTTTTCACATCAATAAGGGAAAAGTAACCGTCTCTGACCTCTTCCTCAGCAAAAGCAACGGCGGATAGGCCCAAGACCGGCACCAGGAGCGGGACCAGGACCATAGCCAGGACCGGGAAGATAAGGAGCGAACCCATAAGGATTCCCCTGTGCGTCGTGCTTATAGCGCTTGTGACATTTGATTTTAGCACATTCCCCACCTCACATAACGTCGTCCTTTACATTGTCCCCGCGATTTTAGTATGCGGAGAAAAGCTTATAAATATATTGCATGTGGACCTCATGAGGCTTATAAAAAAAACCCGCCGCAACCAAGCCGGCGGGGATTTGCGGGGATTTCTCGCGGAATCTGGGGACCCTATTTCCCCAGGAGTCGCTCGACGCATTGCTGGACCATATAGGTTGTCTCCTCGGCATCAATGGTGGTGAACTTGCCGTTATCCATGAGGATCTTGCCGTCGACAATCACTGTGGCAACATCGCCTGCATGAGCGGCATATACCAGGTGAGAAATCACGTCGTGCTTTGGATAGAAATGCGGCTTGCCGAAGTCGACCAGGATAATATCCGCCCGCTTGCCAGCCTCAAGCGAACCTATCTCAGCAGAAAGCCCCAGCGCCTGTGCACCGCCCTTTGTGGCCATCTCGAGCGCCTGGCGAGCAGGCACAACAGTCGGATCCATGGTCTTGACCTTGTGAACCAGGGCTGCCAGCCTCATCTCCTCAAACATGTCAAGGTCGTTGTTACTTGCGGCGCCATCGGTGCCGATGGCAACGGTGATCCCCGCCTCGATCATTTCAGGGACAGGAGCTATCCCCGAGGCGAGTTTCATGTTGCTAGTGGGGTTATGCGCGACAGACACGCCCCTCTCCCGTAGGAGAGCGATATCCTCCCTGGTGATATGCACGCAGTGCGCCGCCAGCACAGGAACCTCAAAGAGGCCTACCTCCTCAAGAAGCTGGACGGGGGACTTGCCAAAATCCCTTATGCAGTCTTCGACCTCGCCCCTGGTCTCCGCAACGTGGATATGAATGCCGACCCCCAGCGCACTGGCGCTATTGGCGACCCTCCTGAGAAAAGATGGCGGGCATGTGTAAGGAGCGTGCGGGCCCAGCATGGTCAGTATCCTACCCTTCGCTGCGCCATTCCAGCGGGAACAGAATTGCTCACCCTCGGATAGGGCTTTCTCCCCGCCTGGCAACGTAGCCACCAGCCCCCTGGCCAGGACCCCGCGCAAGCCAGCCTCCTCTACAGCCTTGGCGACCTCATTCATGAAAAAATACATGTCCGCAAAGGTTGTAGTCCCCGACCTGAGCATTTCAAGGCAGCTCAGCATGGTGCCCCAGTAAACGTCCTCAGCTGAGAGCCTGGCCTCCACAGGCCATATTTTCTCCTCAAGCCATTGCTTCAACGGGAGGTCATCGGCGTAGCCCCGGAACAACGTCATGGCTGCATGACAGTGAGCATTCACAAACCCGGGCATTGCTATCTTGCCGGCCGCATCGACCACCCGGACGGCAGGATTTGAACTGGGGTCATCGGAGATGACTTCGCGTTCGATGTGAGGACCCACATAGATAATCCTACCGTCGGATACCTCTATATCCCCGTTGTGAATGATGCTGCCCTCATCATCCATGGTTACAATCGTCGCGCCCTTGATCACAAGATCGGGCATCTCACGTCCCCCCTAACACTTTGAACCGGCTACGCGGCTACGATCTTCAGGTTGACCCCGTAAGGCTCTCGCACCAGGCCCCGTTCCGTGATGATGGCCGTAACGAATTCATGGGGCGTGACATCAAAAGCGGGATTCAGCACATCCACACCCTCAGGGGCGATCCGCTGGCACCCTATGGTCGTAACCTCATCGGCGCTCCTGAATTCTATCGGGATCTGGCTCCCGTCGGGCAATGAGAGATCTATCGTCGATATCGGGGCCGCCACATAAAAGGGCACCTTGTTCTCCCTGGCCAGGACGGCAAGGGTATATGTCCCGATTTTATTCGCGACATCCCCGTTTGCAGCTACCCGGTCAGCGCCGACGATAACCAGGTCCACCAGGCCCTCTTTCATCACGTAACCTGCCATGTTATCAGTTATCAGGGTAACCGGTATGTTATCCCTCGTAAGCTCCCAGCTTGTGAGCCGCGCCCCCTGGAGAAGTGGCCGGGTCTCGCACGCATACACGCGGACGTTTCTCCCTGCAGCCTGGGCGCATCTGATGACACCGAGCGCGGTGCCGTAATCCACCGTGGCAAGGGCTCCAGCGTTGCAGTAGGTCATTATCCTGGCGCCAGGCGGGATCAGGTCACGGCCTACCTCCCCGATTGACCTGTTTACCGCGATATCCTCGGAGGAGATGCTGTTGGCTTCCTCCAGTAGTCTATGCTTTATATTCTCAATAATAGACCTGTCAACGCCCCCGCATCTACGCACGCCGCCATCTCCCTCGTGCGCACGCCGGATCTCATCGTCTGCACGCCTCATCATCCTGTCAACGGCCCAGCGCAAGTTCACAGCTGTGGGCCTCGCGACGCGTAGTGCACCGGCCGCCGCCTCGAGGTGCGCTCGAAAGCTTTCAAGGTTTTCTTGACCTTCCTTGTCGCCACCGAATTCCAGGGCCGCCAGGACCACCCCGTAGGCTGCAGCCGCGCCGATCGCAGGGGCGCCGCGCACTATCATGCCCTTTATCCCCTGGATAACATCAGAGTGGGTCCTGCACTCCACATAGCGTTCCTCGGCCGGCAGCCTGGTCTGGTCGAGCAGGACCAGGCATCCCTTCCCCACCTCCCAGCGGAGCGACCTTGTAGCTGAGTTCATCTTCAATCCTCCACCGCCCCAATTGCGCTCCTATTTCCCTCTTGCATTCCCACACGAGCAATCTCGCTCCCGGGGCATGATATCGATCGCCCGCATGATGTAATCCCTGAGCCTCCTGGAGCTCTCATTCATGGCATCCACAACCTCGGTATGGGTCAGGGGCGTCTTCGAGATGCCAGCCGCAAAATTCGTCACAATTCCTATAGCCCCGTAGCAGAGGCCCGCTTCCCGCGCCAGGACCACCTCGGGCACGCCGGTCATCCCCACGACGTCACCGCCCAGCATCTTGAACATGCGGATCTCAGCCGGTGTCTCAAACCTGGGCCCCTCAGTCGCGACGTAGCAGCCGCTCTCGTGGGGCGCGAAGCCTAGCTCGCATCCTGCCCTGATCAGGCACTCTCTCATCGAGGAGCAATAAGGCTGGGTGAAATCGGTGTGAACAACCCTCCCATCCTGGCCATCGAAGAATGTCGATTCCCTCCCCTTCGTGAAGTCCAGGAACTGGTCGAGGATGACGAAGTCTCCCGGCCTCATGGACGGATTCAGCGAACCCACGGCCGATGTTGCTATTACCTGATCAACTCCGATATCCTTGAGCGCGCGGATATGCGCCCGGTAGTTCACCTTATGAGGGGGGACGGAGTGGGTCCAACCGTGCCTCGCGATAAAGACTACGTCCGCGCCCCTGCAATGCCCGGCCCTGACCTCTACCTCGCCATAAGCTGTGGCCACCCTCACTGTCTGGATGTCCTCCAAAATGCCGGGATCATATACCCCGGTGCCGCCTATTATCCCTACCTTCATCACCTTCACAGTATGACCCGCCCCATACAACACGATATAACCTGCCGCATATAGCCCGTCTCCACCTTATCGCCCACCCCGCTCCTCCACTCATCCAGTTTATTTTATTTAGGGCTCAAACTTAGGGCTCAAAATCTCCTTTGCTTTTGCTTTATTTTATCTACGGCCTTCATCTAAGGCTCAAAATCTCCCTGCGGGCGTTCGGGGCCTTTAAAAACTCCACCGCCGCCGCAATGTACCAGCCCTTCTCTTTGTAAGCGAGGGCTAGCAGGAGATGTGTATATTCATTCCGGGGGTCCAGGTCGAGCGCCTTCTGCAGGGTTGAAATCGCATCATCAAGCCGGCCCACCCGGGCATAAGCCACAGCCAGATAATGTTTGACCCACACGTTCCTGCTATCAACATCCGCCAGGCTCTGGAAACATGAGAGCGCTTCCGCATACCTGTCAAAGGCATAGTAGGTGAAGGCCAGGTAGTTGAGGGCGAAAATATCCCTGGGATTGCGCCTGAGCGAATCCTCGCCTTCGAGGGTTATCTGCCTGCAAAAGGTCTCGTAATCCGCCCTGGCGAGCAACTTGAATTCATTGTTGGCGTCGACTATCCTTCCCGTATTCGCATAAGCGATGGCGAGATTGAGATGCGCCCTGAGGTCAGTGTCGCTTGCGCACCTGTTGGCATCTATGATGCTCTGCCAGTTTACGGCGCTCGCAAGGCACGCAGACCCGGGGCTGGTTGCCATCGCCGTGGAAATTAGAGTCAACAGGGCTATAACGAGCCCTGTCACGCGAACCAACGTCAGGAACCCGGCGTTCCACCTGGTGGACCGGGCCTCCAGCATGATCCACCCACCCCTTACAACTTACTCACTCAGCCATGACTCGCCCGAGAGCAGCCTCGATCCGGTCCAGCCCGGCTTCAATCCGCTCCCTTGACGTAGCGTATGAAAAACGGACAAAATCATTCGCCCCGAAGGCCGATCCCGGGACCACGGCCACCCTGGCTTCCGCAAGGAGCGCCTCGGCGAACGTCTCGGAATCCTTGACCACCGTCCCGCCCAGTTTCTTGCCATAGAGGCCGGATATGTCAGGGAAGGCGTAGAACGCGCCCCTCGGAAGGACACACCTCACCCCCGGGAGCTTATTCAGCCTCTCGACCATATAATCCCTTCGCTGTTTGAATTCCCTGACCATGTTGCGCCTCGGCTCACCGGGCCCGAGCAGGGCTGCGATCGCCGCTTTCTGGGATATGGAGGGAGGGTTTGATGTCTGGTGGCTCTGCAAGTTGCTCATGGCCTTGATTATAGCCTTGTCGCCGCACGCGTAGCCGATTCGCCAGCCCGTCATCGCATGGGCCTTTGACACGCCATTCACCACGATCGTGAGCGACTTGATATCCTCGCCGAAGGATGCGATGCTCACATGCCGGGCATCATCATACACGAAATCCTCATATATCTCATCCGAAAGCACATAGATGCCGTGCTTGATCGCGATCCGGGAGATCTCCTTCAACGTCCCGGAATCCAGGACCGATCCTGTAGGGTTGCACGGGCTGTTCAGGATTATAAGCTTTGTCCGCGAGGTTATTGCCCCTTCAAGAGCCCCAGCCTTTAGGACAAAACCGTCATCCGGGGAGGTCTCTATGAAAACAGGCACCGCCCCGACCATCCTGACCATCTCGGGATAGCTAACCCAGTAAGGGCTCGGTATAATAACCTCGTCGCCCTCGTCGCAGAGGGCCTGAATCACGTTATAGACAGAGTGTTTTGCACCGCAGGAGACTATCACCTGAGACGGCTCGTAAACCAAACCGTTCTCCTTCCGGAGCTTCTCGCAAATGGCCTCCTTCAGGTCAGCCGCCCCTGATGCCGGGGTATATTTAGTATAGCCGTGGTTTATTGCGGCTATAGCCGCCGCCTTTATGTGATCAGGTGTGTCGAAATCAGGCTCGCCGGCCCCAAAGCCTATGACATTCACACCGGCCTTTCGCAGCTCAGCGACGCGCGCGTCTACGCCGAGGGTCTTAGATGGGGCAATGCTCGATGCACGCTTTGCTAGCTTCATTGTCAACTGCTCATCCCTTCCTCAAGATACTTCCTTAAAGATACCTCAAGATACCCCCTAAAATACCTGGCCATAGAATCCCTGGCCATAGTTATGTTATCCCCAACCTTATCCCTAACCGCGCAGCTATTCTTAACCCTTTCGGGGTAGCCGCCCTATTTCCCCAGGACCTTGACCAGCACCTTTCGAAGCCTCGGCCCATCGAATTCGCAGAGGTATATCCCTTGCCAGGTTCCGAGGACGAGTCTCCCGTTCTCTATCAGGATCGTTTCCGATGCGCCCACGATGCTGGATTTTATATGGGCCGCCGAATTCCCCTCCATGTGGCTATACCCGGCATCGAATGGCACCACCCTCGCGAATTGAGCCAGGATATCCTTTTGAACGTCAGGGTCAGCCCTCTCGTTAATAGTTACCCCTGCGGTCGTATGCGGGACGAACACGACGCATATGCCATCCTTGATGCCGGACTTTACCACAATATCGCTTACGAGAGATGTTATATCTCGAAGCTCTGTGCGCGCTCTCGTTTCGATAGTAAGCTCGCGCATGGCCAGCCACCTGCCTTCGCCTCCGGGCCTCCGGATAGTCCCAAACCTGGTATTCTTGTATTATTCTACATACCCTGGCTAACTCCTTTATGATACATGATACATGTATCACAATCACCTCATAATCATCATAATCATCTGTCCCATAAACAATAATCCCCTAAAATAATAGTCCTGTCCTCCAAATAATAGTCCTTATGAATAACTGCAATGAATAATAACACCGGAAACCCACCGGCAGGTATATCGTGAAATCATGCAGGAGTATCTAGCCGCCCGTCGAATAGAATGTCGGATAGAGTTTGGAACGAGCCCTGTTGCACTACCCGCTCAGCCATAGTTGCATTATATAATATATAGTTGCATTATATTCAGCTACAACTGCATTATATAATGTCATAGTACTGATGTTATGCATAGATATGGCAAAAATATGGCGGATGGCCAGATTTGGAGGGATTTAGTGATGAAGATATTTCTCGACACAGCAAATGTAACCGAAATCCGCACAGCATACAGCTGGGGCGCGATCGACGGCGTGACCACAAACCCAACACTTGTGTCACGCGAGGGCCGGAAATTTGAAGACGCCATCAAGGAGATATGCAGCATCGTCCCAGGCCCTGTGAGCGCTGAGGCTACGAGCCTGGATGCCGAGGGAATGATCAAGGAGGGGGTCCAGCTCTCCGGCTGGGCGCCGAATGTTGTTGTAAAGATCCCCATAACTGCTGAGGGGCTCAAGGCCGTGAGAGAGCTCTCGGCGCGCGGCATCAAGACGAATGTAACCCTCGTCTTCTCGCCCACCCAGGCACTACTCGCCGCAAAGGCGGGGGCGACCTATGTGAGCCCATTCCTGGGCCGCATTGATGACATAGCCCAGACCGGCATGGATCTCGTCAGGGACATCGTTACTATATTCAAGAATTATGGCTTCACCACCCAGGTTATCGCCGCGAGCATCAGGTCGCCCCTCCACGTGGCCGATGCTGCAAAAGCCGGGGCGCATGTGGCCACGGTCCCATTTAAGGTGCTGGAACAGATGATAAAGCATCCTCTAACTGATATTGGTATCAAGCGCTTCCTTGATGATTGGAACAAGGTGCCGAAATGAGCTACCAAGTCGCGCCCTCACGCGTATCACGTAATAGGGCATCCCGTGGGGGAGGGTGAGCGAGCAGACTACTTGCTCACCCTCCCCATAGGACACTCTGCTACGTGATACGTGTGGGGCGGAAGCCGCGAAGCCGGAGGCTGTTTGTAACAACAGATACTGAGCTCAACGCCATCGCCGCAGCAGCGATCATTGGATTCAACAGCAGACCGGTGAACGGGTAGAAGACGCCTGCGGCGATGGGTATCCCCAGGGTATTATAGATAAACGCCCAGAAGAGGTTCTGCCTTATCGTTGCCATCGTCCTCCTGCTCAGCTGGATCGCCATGACCACCCCGCGCAAGTCGCCGCTCATCAGGGTAACATCCGCGGCCTCCATTGCAATATCGGTGCCGGTGCCTATAGCTATCCCAACATCCGCCTGCGCCAGGGCCGGCGCATCGTTTATGCCATCCCCCACCATGGCGACCACCCTGCCTTCACGCTGGAGACTTTTTACCTCCTCCGCCTTATCCTGCGGCAGCACCTCGGCCAGGACCCTCTCAATCCCGGCCTCCCTGGCGATGGCTTCAGCTGTGCGCCTGTTATCACCGGTTATCATCACAACCTCGATACCCATCCTGCGAAGGGCTGCAACGGCTTCCCTGGAGCCAGGCTTAAGCGTGTCGGCAATGGCTATGACGGCGGCCAATTTCCCGTCAACAGCCACGAGGGTTGGAGTCTTGCCCCTGGACGATAAGGCATCCGCGGCGGGGCTCAGGCCTGAAAGATCAAGCTCCCGGGCGTCTATGCCGTTTTCCTGCAGGAATTTGATATTTCCAATGAGAACATCATGGCCCTCCACCTTCGCGCGAATGCCGCGCCCGGGCACGGCTTCAAAGTCATGAGGTTCCGCAAGTTTCAGGCCCTGCGCCCCAGCCTTCGCCACGATGGCCTGGCCAAGCGGGTGCTCGGAGGCCTTCTCGGCAGATGCTGCGAGCCTGAGGACCTCCCTGGCGTCCGGCTCCGGTTGGCCGCTTGAACCATCTGGATGCTCCCCCGGTCCGCTCCCCGGGCCGCCCCCTCGAGTATTTTCCAGGTCTTTCCCCAGGTCGACCGCTGGCGCCATGGCCGGCGCACCCGCGACTACGATATCCGTGACCTCCGGCTCGCCCCTGGTCAGGGTCCCAGTCTTATCAAAAATTACCGTCTGGGCCCTGTGGACCCGCTCGAGGTGCTCGCCCCCTTTAAACAACACGCCGTTTTCGGCGCCCTTTCCCGTCCCGACCATTATGGCCGTCGGGGTCGCGAGCCCAAGCGCGCAGGGACAGGCGATGATGAGGACGGATACGAAATTCAACAGGGCAAGGGTCAGGGGCGGCTCGGGCCCAAACAGCAACCACGCGAGGAAGGTAATTACTGCTACCGCAATGACAGCGGGAACAAAGACGGCAGCCACCCTGTCAGCCAGTCGCTGTATGGGCGCCTTGGAGCCCTGGGCCTCCTCGACGAGCCTTATGATCTGCCCAAGAACAGTATCCCTTCCGACCTTCGTCGCCTTGAACTTGAAGGTCCCTGTCTTATTGATCGTGGCGCCTACGACCTCATCCCCTGCATCCTTCTCCACTGGCAGGCTCTCGCCGGTCAGCATGGATTCATCAACGCTGGAGCGGCCCTCTATGACGACACCATCGACGGGTATTTTCTCTCCGGGCCTCACGATGATGATATCCCCGACCCCAACCTCCTCAACGGGTATGTCCATTTCCTGGCCGTTTCGCAGGACGCGGGCGGTTTTCGCCGCGAGGCCCATGAGCCTCTTTATAGCCTCAGAGGTGTGGCTCCGCGCAACAGCCTCAAGGTAGCGCCCCAGGAGGATCAGGGTTATTATTACTGCAGAGGTGTCGAAATAGACGCTCGGAGCCAGGCCGTGGCGGGTGAAAAGGCCGGGCAGGAACGTAATGACAGCGCTATAGAAATAAGCTGCCGAGGTCCCGACGGCCACCAGGACATTCATATCGGCCGACCCGTGCGACAGGGCGGCGATGGCGCCGCGATAAAAACGCATCCCCGACCAGAACTGCACTGGCGTGGCTAGAGCCAGAAGGACGAACCGGTCGGCGAGGAGCTTGGGAATCCACGGTGCCCATTCACGCATGGCCCCGGCCATGATCAGGGCGGCAAGGACGCCGCTCACGAGGAGCTTCCCCTTTATATCCTCTAGCTCCCGCTCGCGTGCAAGCCGCTCGGCGTCCGCGCCGGCTCCCGGCTCAGCCAGTATATCGACCTCGAGCGGTTCGTAGCCTGCATCCCGGACAGCCTGGGATATCTCGGCCACCGAAACCTCCCGGGGGCGATACTCCACGGTGGCCCTCTGGGTGGCGAAGTTCACCTGGGCTTTCGCGACGCCGGGGAGGTCTGAGAGGGCTCTCTCGATTCGCGTTGCACAAGAGGCGCAGCTCATGCCGGAGATGGGCAGGTCGATACGCGCCCGCGCCTCACTGGCGGCGCTACCGGCGCCCGCGCCGGAATTTATCTTGCGATCACGCGGCATAGGTCAATCCCCCAATCCAGAAACTAAAGATGAGTGATAACCAAGGATAAGCGCAGTAAAGAAAAAATTCCAGTAAGAATGGTGATTTAAGGATGCTGATTTTTCAGAGAATCCAATTCTAGATTCAACCATAGCATATCCGAGTTATAAGATCAACTATATCTGGATATTAATGGAATATAGCCCGGCTTGATCTGGACATTCTTGATCTGGACATTAGTGAAATATGGCCTGGCTTGCGAAGGATAATCGCGCTGAAAGGCGAATACTAAAAGTCAAGCAGGGCTGGCAACCGTCCCGAGATCGCCAGGATCACCGGGATTACCAGGATTACGATGTTACATGTTAGCCCTGTATGCCTGTGAGGTGATAGCCTTGTTCCGGATTCAGATTAAAGCTCTAACGCGCGCCGCCACAATTGCAGGCCTGTATGTTGTGCTTTGTTACGCGCTGGCGCCGATAAGCTTCGGGCCGGTCCAGCTCAGGGTGGCTGAAGCCCTGACAGTCCTCCCCATACTCTATGTCGAGGCCGTGCCCGCGCTTTTCATCGGATGTCTGCTCGCCAATATCATCGGCGGGCTCGGGCCATGGGATATCTTTGGCGGGAGCCTTGTTACGCTCATCGCCGCGGCGGTCACATATAGATTCCGCCATAGCGTTATTGCTTACCTGTCGCCCATAGTCTTGAATGGCCTGCTCGTCAGCGCATATCTGAGCGCAATATTCAAGGTCCCCTACGTAATCACCGCACTCAGCATAAGCGCCAGCGAGGCCATTGTCGTGCTCCTGATAGGCGTTCCCCTTATCAGGTACCTTCGCCGCAGGGGGACTCCTTATAAACAAAACCCGTAAGCAAAATAGAGATCCCGGGAGCGAAATTAAGATACAAACAGAATTAGGAACAGAATTGGGAAAGACAGCAAGATATAAGGGTAAAGGAGGAATTCATAATGCCTATAGTTCAAATCGAATTGTTTGAGGGGAGAACCACCGATCAGAAGCGCAGACTGGTAGAGAGGGTCACAAACGCGATAGTAGAGTCCGTCAATTGCCCGCCAGAGGCCGTCACGATAATCTTACGTGAAATGAAGCCGGAGAACTATGCGAGCGCGGGGAGGCTCTGGACCGATCGCTCATGAGCGAGGCATAAAATATCCAATCACGCATGACGCCCAACCACGCATGCCTCGCCCGGGACCTCACGGCCCCGGTTTTTTCTACTACTACTTCTTCTCTCCCCCGATTCCCTTGCCACTCCTCCCCTCTTCCCGAAACTCCCCGAGTCCCTGTCCATCCATTCCTACACCCCATGCCTGCATTACCAATATCCATATTAATATCCATTGATGCTCAATATTCAATGAAAGCCGGCGTACTGATAGTTTACGCGCAGATAGGTTATTGTAACTGCCCGCAGGTAAAAATAATTACATGCCGTGGTTATAATCCAGCTTTGCTTTTGGTGTAATAGTATATAATAATAAATATCAAGAGATAATAATTATTATAAACTTCCTAGCAGTCATACGGGGGAGATGTTAGGTGGACACCTCAATGATTCTCCGGGAGCACGGCTTGCGGGTGACGCCGCAACGCATAGCCATATACGAAGCCCTGGCGGGGACCAAAGAACACCCCAGCGTTGAGGCCCTTTACGACAGGCTTCGCCCGCATCACCCGGGTCTAAGTCTAAATACGATATATAAGACCCTGCAGGCGCTCGTATCCGCCGGCCTCGTGCGCAAGCTCGCCACCCACGAGGATATGCACCGCTACGACGCGAATCCGAAGCCCCACACCCATATGGTATGTCTCCAGTGCGAGCGCATCGATGATCTGGATGGCGATGCTGATGAAAAGATTGCCGGCATCAAGGACCTGATCTCAGAGGATACCGACTACGCCATCGTCGACCAGGACCTGTATTTCTATGGCTACTGCCCATCTTGCCGGGGGAAGCATCGCAAATGAATATAATACGATCTTAGCGTTGACCCGAAACCCGGGCCATCAAAATACAGCCCGACTTGCACTTGAATCAAATGAAGCCGGGCAAATCACAAATCAAGGGGAGGAAAGAACCATGTTGGAGCTCGTGAATGAAAACAAGGTAGGAGTGTGCAAGGGAACGAGCCTGGAGGAAGCCGTAGAGATGAATTTCAGGGGAGAGACCGGCGAGGTCGGCATCTATCTTGCCATGGCCAGGCAAGCGGAGCGCGAGGGCTACCCCGAGGCGGCAGTCGTGCTCGAGAAGATCGCCTGGGAGGAGGCCCAGCACGCAGCCCACTTTGCCGAGCTGAACGGCAAGATATCCACGAGCACAAAGGAGAATATCGAGAGGATGCTCAAGGGCGAGCAGGGAGCAAACAAGGCAAAGAGGGAGAGCGCGGTAAAGGCCAAGGAGGATGGGATCGACCCGGCTCACGACTTCTTCGATGAGTCCTCTCGCGACGAGGGGCGCCACGCCCGCGCCCTGCAGGGCCTGCTTGACCGATACTTTAAATAGGCAGTAAAACAGAATGGTACTGATGGTACTTACAGACTGGCACTGGGATAGATGATATAGAATAATGGAGGGGCGGCCGGGTGCTCAGGGCGAGGGCTCACCTGCCACCCGCCCGGCTCACCGGCTCAGCCCCCGCTTCCCATCTCCATCCCCGTCTCCATTTCCATCCTCGAAACCCTCGGACCTATCCACGAATCTGCCCATTGCCATAGACTTTATATTTTATGGACGTAAGCTCCGGGAGCCCCATCGGTCCGCGCGCGTGCAGCTTCTGCGTGCTTATCCCTATCTCCGCACCAAAGCCGAATTCCCCGCCGTCCGTAAATCTGGTTGAGGCGTTGACGTATACCGCAGCGGCGTCAACCCTGTCAAGGAACTCCCTAGCATTTCCCTCGTCCCGGGTGACGATGGCCTCTGAGTGCCGCGTCCCATACCTTTGAATATGCTCGATGGCCTCGTCAAGAGACGACACCACCTTAACGGCGAGGACCAGGTCGAGGAACTCCGTGCCCCAGTCCTCCTCGGTTGCCGCCTTTGCGCCGGGCAGGTAGCTCATCGCCCGAGGACACGCCCGGAGCTCGACGCCTCGCGTGCTGAGGGCTTTGCCGGCCTCCGGCAGGAAGCTGGCGGCGATATCCTTGTGCACAAGCAGGGTCTCTGCGGCATTACACACCGCGGGCCTCTGCGTCTTCGCATTTACGATTATATCCCTCGCCATGTCTATATCAGCGCTTTCATCCACATACACGTGACAGTTCCCCGTGCCCGTCTCGATAACCGGGATGGTGGAATTCTCAACCACCATGTTTATGAGGCCCGCTCCGCCGCGCGGTATTACAACGTCGATATACTCACGCAGCTTAAGGAGCCTGTGGACCGAGTCCCTCTCCGTCGACTCAATGAAGTTTATCGCCCCCGCAGGTATGCCGCTCTCCCGGGCAGCCCTATCGAGGACCTCGACTATAGCTGCATTGGAGTTTATAGCGCTGCTGCCCCCCTTGAGGATGACGCTATTGCCGGACTTCAGGGTCAGCCCAACCGCATCCGATGTGACATTGGGCCTGGCCTCGTAGATGATGGCAACCACGCCCAGCGGCACCCTGACCTTTTCTATCCTCAGCCCATTGGGCCTTGTCCAGCTGGCTACCACCTCGCCCACGGGGTCCGGCAGCTTCACGACATCCCGCAAGCCCTCTGCCATGCCCCTGATGCGCTTTTCATTGAGGGAGAGGCGATCGATGAAGGCAGGGTTTGCCCCCCCCGAGCGAGCGGCCTCGACATCCCGCCGGTTCGCATTCAGGATTTCGCCGGATGCATCGAGAAGCGCCTCGGCCATCGATTCCAGGGCTCTGTTTTTCGTTCCGGTGTCAATAAGCCCTAATTCATATGATGCAGCCCTGGCGAGCCTCGCCTTCTCGACTAGTTCACTACATTCAGCCACATGACTCGATTCAGGCACGACAACCCCTCCTCTGACTTGCATTATCCAGCTGCCGGGGGAGGAACAGCGTCCCCACCTCCGCACCATCAACTATCCTCTCGAGGATTTCCTCCTGTTCACTGCTGGCAACCACGACGTAGACTCCCCGGCCTGTAGCGATCCTCGCAGCCTCGATCTTTGTGGCCATACCCCCGACCGCAAGGTTGGAGCCGGTCCCTCCAGCGCAATGGCATATATTATCATCAATGTCGGAAACCAGGGGTATAAGTCTGGCATCCCTATCCTTCCTCGGGTCACCCGAATAAAGCCCATCCACATCCGACAGCAGGATGAGGAGCTGGGCCCCGGTGATGGTCGCGACCAGTGCGGAGAGGGTATCATTATCGCCGAATTTTATCTCGTCGACTGCGACCGTATCGTTCTCATTCACGATCGGCACAACGCCATAACGCAGGAGGGCCTCAAACGTGTTATGAACATTATGGTACCGCGCGGGGGAAGCAATATCCTCACGCGTTAAGAGGACCTGAGCCACAGGATGGCTATATTCCGAGAATAGTTTTTCGTACATATGCATGAGGATGCCCTGGCCTATGGCCGCAAGCGCCTGGGTCTCGGCGAGGTCGCTGGGCCGCTTCGCGAGGCCCATCCTCCCGACCCCGGCGGCAATGGCGCCGGATGTAACCAGGATCGCCTCGAGGCCCCGGTTTCTCAGATCGGCAACCTGGCGGACTATCCTCTCCATACGCCGCACGTTCAAATTGCCGTTGGGGTAGGCCAAAGAACTTGTCCCGACCTTGACGACAAGCCGCTCTATGCCCTGCATGATCACCTGACGCTCATTAGCTGTCAATCCAATACACTCCTTAGAATCTAGAGAGCCCCGCCAGGCCGCGCGCCTGGCCGGGCTCTCGTTCCGATGCTGGGCTCCATTTCCGCTACTCGACTCTAACTCGACTCTACTTGACTTACTTGAATCTACTTGACTCCACAGGCAGCCTCTCGAAATAGAACCCTTCAATGAGACCTTTCGAATAGAACCCTGCCTTCAAACCTCCCGGATGGCCTCCGTCGGGCAGCTCTCAACCGCCTCTTTCACGGTGTCCTCAAGCTCCTCCGGCACCTCGCCGGCCTTGGCCTGGGCCTTTTCATCATCGTTCCAGTCAAAGACCTCCGGGCACAAGTCAATGCATGTCCCGCAGCTAATACAAGCATCCTGATCCACTTCAACCTTCACAAGCTTCACCCCTCTGAGAAGATATGTTTCAGCGATTAACAGGCACCCCGGCCCCATGGATGGATGTGATGCCGTCAACTATTGTATTGTATCATAACCTATTATATCCACCGTTATCTTAATATTCACCATCACCCGACGCCATCCATCGCCTATCGCTTACTATCATACTATCATCGGGCGATATAATCAACTTCATTTTCCAAATCTCCAAATTTCCTGCCCGGCGACCTCAACCTCCCGCCGGCTTCCGCCGGGGCCACCGGGCGTAGGGAAGGGTGCGTCAGCCCGGAGCCCGAGTAACAGAGCCCGAGTAACAGAGTTCAAACAACTAGCGTTTAAGCAACTAAAGTTCAAGCAATATCCGGTCGTCGGCCAGGCGCTCGCCGCGGACACGTGCAAATTGATCAAGGAGGTCCTCAACCGACATCCTGGCCCTGGCGGGGTTCGCCACATCCAGGATTATCTCGCCCTCATGCATCATAATGGTCCGCGTCCCCATAGTGAGCGAATACCTCAGGTTATGGGTGACCATCAAGGCCGTGAGGGTGTAATGGCGCACGATTCTGTCCGTGAGCGCCAATATCTGCTCGGCGGTCCTGGGGTCGAGCGATGCTGTGTGTTCATCGAGCAAGAGGAGCTTCGGCTTGGCCACTGTAGCCATCAACAGCGTGAGCGCCTGGCGCTCGCCGCCCGAGAGCAACCGTACAGGGTCTCCAAGCCTTGACTCGAGCCCCAGGCCCAGCACTTCGAGGTAGCTCTTGAAGGACTTCCTCTGAGCTGCTGTAACGCCGCGCCCGAGCCCACGGCTCATCCCCCTCTTGAACGCCATCGCAAGGTTCTCCTCTATCGTCATGCTGGCGGCCGTCCCCTGCAGGGGGTCCTGGAAGACCCGGCCCACCAGCGAGGCGCGCATGTATTCAGGCAGCCTCGTGACATCGCGCCCGTCGATCTCTATGCTCCCCATATCCACTGAAAACGTCCCGGCGATCGCATTCAAAAGCGTCGATTTGCCCGCGCCATTGCTCCCTATAATTGTAACAAACTCCCCCGGGCGCAGGCTCAGGTTTATATTATTCAGGGCCACCCTATCACTCTTGGTGCCCGGGTTGAACACCTTGTGCAATCCCTTAATCTCCAGCATTGACATTTCCTGATCCACCTCCATTCAGGAGCGACCGGATGGCGACACGTGTATTTGCGCGTGACCGTAACGCAGGCGCCGCCAGGGCCACCACCACGAGGGCGGAGGTCACGATCTTCAGATCAGTCGGGGCGAAACCGGCTCGCAGCGCGAAGAAGACCGCGAACCTGTATATGATCGACCCCAGGACCGCCCCCAGGGTAGCAGCGCCTATGTTCCGGGGCAAGAGAACAACCGTTCCTATTATAACGGAGGCAAGGCCCGTGACGATCATGCCCACGCCCATACCCACGTCGGCGAAGCCCTGATACTGTGCCACAAGCGCGCCGGATAGAGCCACAAGGCCGTTGGAGAGGGACAGGCCCAGCAACTTCATGGCGTCCGTATCCACGCCAAGGCTCCTTATCATGGCCTCATTGTCGCCCGTCGCCCTGAGGGCGAGCCCTATCTCCGTCATTAGAAACCAGTCGAGAAGAAGCTTTAGTATAATAGTCAATGCCAAAAATGTGATCAATGCTACAAACGCCTCCGGGAGACCGGCGTCTTTCAGCATTGTTATCAATGTCTCGCGGCGAAGGAGCGGGATATTGGAGCGCCCCATGATCCGGAGATTTACAGAGTATAAGGCCGTCATCGTCAGTATGCCGGCGAGAAGCCCGGATATCTTTAATTTAGTATTTAGAAGGCCGGTTACACCCCCCGCAATAAGGCCAGCGAGGAGCGCCACGAGCGTGGCCAGGATGGGGTTATAACCGCCAACGATCATGGTGGCTGCAATGGCCCCCCCGAGTGGGAAGCTCCCGTCGACAGTCAGGTCTGGAAAATCCAGAATTCGAAAAGTGAGATACACACCCAGTGCCATTATGCCGAATGCAAGTCCCTGCTCGAGCGAGCCGGCCAGCGCAAACAATGACATCAAGTCAACCCCTTTACACCCAAACAGGCCAGAGAGCACACACGTAGCGTGAACCGTGGTGCCCTCCAACCCCTTTCGAATTGGCTCTTCTTTATGTAGTCCAGTCCTCGATAATATGATACTTATAATGTAATCCTCATAAGTATCATAATACGTCCCCAGCGTCCGCCAGCCAGCAATCCTTAGCCAATAACCCCCCAGCCAGACTGCATACAACAGCAGGCTGACGCGCAACAGATACGCAGCAAACACGCAACAGCCTCGAGCCTTCGCTGCTACGAGTCCTTGCTCTTACTTGATAACCTCATCGGCCTCCTTGAGCAGGCTCTCCGGCACTTTCACGCCCATAGCCTTGGCGGCCTTGAGATTTATCATGAGCTCCGCCTTGCCGAGCAGGTATTCTATGGGCATGTCCGCGGGATTCGCGCCCTTTATCACCTTCAACGCGATCCTGCCCGTCTGCTTGCCAAGCTCATAATAGTTGATGCCTACCGTAGCGAGCCCGCCCCTCTTGACCGAGTCACCCTCTCCCACTATCAGGGGGAGCTTGGCGCTCTCCGCAACTTTGACAACGGATTCGAGGGCCGACACCACCGTATTGTCGGTGGGGACATAGATGGCATCAACCCGCCCCACAAGGGACTGGGCAGCCTCATATACGCCGCTTGAATTGCTACATGAGGCTTTAACCAGGCTAAGCTTGAGCGCCTTTGTCGCCTTCTCCGCAAGGTCCACCTGGACCAGGGAGTTAGTCTCGCCAGCATTATAGACTATCCCCACCCTCTTCGCCTTTGGGGCGAATTTGAGGACCAGCTCTATCTGCTGGGCTACAGGGTTCAAGTCTGACGTGCCGGTGACGTTTGTCCCGGACTTTTCGATGCTCTTTACAAGCCCAGCAGCCTTGGGATCCGTGACCGCCGTAATCAGAATCGGGATCTTATCCGTCGCCTGGGCCGCGGCCTGCGCCGTCGGTGTCGCTATCGCCAGGATCATGTCAACCCTATCGTTCACAAACTTTTGCGCAATCGACTGGGCTACAGACATATCCCCCTGGGCATTCTGGAAGTCGTAAATCACATTCTTGCCCTCAAGATACCCGGCCTCTGCCAGGCTGTCAACAAAGCCCTTTCTCGCGGCATCAAGCGCCGGATGCTCGACAATCTGCATTACGCCGATCTTAATCTTCTTAGCCGCCTCTTTGGCCTGCACAGCCAGGGCAAGCGCCGCCACCAGCATTACAAGGGCAAGGGCGAGGGCGCACATCTTAGCGGCCACCCGCACATCTCCTGGCTTCCCCATTCTCAAAGCTCTCATAAAGCAATCTCTCCTCCCCACTCATCATGGTGCCTGTCATAGTGCCTGTCATAAACACCCGCGGTGAATATCCCGACTCAAATACCCTGATCTCCCCATACCTACCCACGCTATGCTCAGAATCTATCCTCTACTCGCTCTACGCACTTTGCCCTATCCCCTCGCCCCCCTCTCATCCTCGCTCCTGGCGCACCTGTTCTGGCCCCCTCACCCATCTGTCACTCCTATTCTGGCGCCTTCACCCATCTGTCATTCTGTCACATCACTCGCCTCACTCGCCACGCCTGCGGCCTGCAACTCACCTTGCGGAGCGTGCCAGCCATCCCACGAGTAGCTGTGCTTGGGAACCTTCAATACGAGCGAGGTCTCAGAACCCGCTATCCCGGGTATCTTCCGGAGTTTCTCCGTCAAGAAGCCGAAGAGGTCCTCGTTTGTCCTGGCTACGACCTCGATAATCAGGTCGTAAGTGCCCGTACATACAGTTATCTCCCTGACCTCTGGCATTCCTGACAGCGTTTCGATAATCCGGCCCAGATCGCTGGTGCTGACATGGACACCGACTATTGCCATGAAATTCATCCCGAGCTTGGACGGGTCAGTCACCGCGACGATCTTCATTATGCCCTCTTCGACCAGGCGATTGACGCGTTTCCTGATCGTCCCCTCGGCAACACCGAGAACCCCGGCGATGGCGGTATACGTCTCGCGCCCATCCTTCTGGAGTATTTTCATGATAGCCCTGTCAAGCTCGTCTAGGATAAATGCAGCGCGTTCCGGAGGCATTTATCTTCCTCCTGTCCATCGACCTACATCCATCTATCTACATCCATCTATCCCTGGATCATAGGATCATAACCCGGCCGCTCGCGTTTTCATGACAGCTGATTATATTGTAGTTCACTTTCCGTCATATAGCAAGCCATAGAGAACGAATTCTGTATCTAATATGCGCAGTAAATGCGAACTTTCACCGAAAACGGACTATGCAAAACAGCTACCACCGATGAACTCTCTCAGGAGCGAGTTCGCAGGCACGTCCCCGGGGTCCACCTCGAGGAAGTAGTCCAGGAACTTGAGGAGCCGCTTGGCCTCGGAATACTCCGGCACCGACCTGTCGATCGCCTCGAGGAGCGGCTCCGCGTATTTCTTCAAGACCGCAAGCTCATAGGCAAGCGCCGAGTTAAACATGATGTCGGCCTCCTCCTGGAACGGGAAGATGTTCCTCTCCTCCCCCCTGCGGACGTTTGGCCAGAGCCGGATCGTTTCAAGGGCGCTATGCGACCTGAACTGGCTATCCCTGACTATACGCCTCAAGAGACGGACGTCCGTGGTTGGAATCCTATTATGATTGTCTATATTCAATTGCGTGAGGGCACTCACATATATCTTGAACTTACGGCTCTTGGGTATGGAGAGG
Organism: Bacillota bacterium; assembly: GCA_013178125.1. Classification (NCBI taxonomy): domain Bacteria; kingdom Bacillati; phylum Bacillota; species Bacillota bacterium. The sequence goes on from JABLXJ010000006.1 coordinate 125,212, forward strand.
GTGAGGCGGTCGTTCAGGCCGTGAATGCCCTCGATGATGACCGGCTGGTCTGGCCTTATCCTGAGCCTCCGCCCTGTAAATTCCCTCTTTCCTTTAAGGAAATTGAATGTTGGGAGCTCCACCTCCTCGCCCTGGATAAGCCTGGTCAGATGCTCGTTGAAAAGCTTGAGATCTATGGCTTCGAGGGCTTCGAAATCGTAACCCCCGGCACCATCCCGGGGGGTGTGCTCCCTGTCCACGAAATAATCGTCCAATGAGATCGACACAGGTCTGAGGCCGTTCACCCTCAACTGGACGGCCAGCCGCTGGGCAAATGTGGTCTTTCCCGAGGATGAAGGCCCGGCTATGAGAACAAGCCTCAGCCTGTCCCTGTTTTCTGTAATCAGGTCCGCTATCTTCGCTATCTTCTTCTCGTGAAACGCCTCGGCCACCCTGATGATATCCCCGATATTGCCCTGTGACACGATATCATTCAGGGAGGCAACATCCGAGACATTGAGGACCTGGCCCCACCTCTCAGCCTCGAAGAAGACGCTTGCAAGCTTCCCCTGTTCCGCATACTCCGGTATTCTGGTGGGGTCGCTTCTCGATGGAAACTCGAGGATGAATCCCGGCAGGTAGAACCTGAGGCGAAAGAGCTTCAGATAGCCCGTGCTCGGCACCATGTACCCGTAAGAATAGTCGCTAAACCAATCGCAGGTGTATATATTGATCGTCGGGGATTTGCGATACTCGAGAAGCCTCACCTTGTCGTGCTGGCCGTCCTTCTCGAAGAGGGCAATAGCCTCCTCCTTCGAGATGGTGTTCTTAGCAAAGGGCACATCCCTTCCGACTATCTCTCTCATCCTGGCCTCGATATTTTCGATATCCCTCTCGGTAATCGGTCTCTCCCAGTATATTTCGCCATAGAGGCCGCCTCCGAGCGAGTGCTCCACACTCACCCTGCAGCCTGCAAGGATCTCCCTGGCGGCCATAACCAGGAGGGACACGAGGCTGCGCTGGTATATCCTCATGCCATCCTCCGTCTGGAGGTCGAGGAACTCGATGGATGCATCCTCGTCAAGCGAATATGTCAACTCGCGAAGTTCATTATTGACCCTGGCGGCCACGATGGGCGATGGCCCCGGGGCCCCGTGGTCCCTGGCGATGTCTATGAGCGTTGCCCCTTTCGGGACCCTCTTCTTCTCTTCACCCTTCTCCCCCTCTATGCCCTGGATCTTCTCTCTCCGGGGGGAGATTATGCTCAGCGTTATGAAGGAATCACGAGACACTTCGAGTCCCCGCCTTTCTACCTCAAATAAATATCACCCCAGCTAAAGCCGTTTTCATCCTCTGTTGGTGCCGCCGAAGGCGGCATGGGCGTCTCCCCTGAAAATGTGTGTATTGTGTATTGTGCATTGTGTATATTGTGTATTATACCTAGCTTATTCTACCTGCTTTTGACTCCCCAGGCAAGATGGCCCCTGCCCTGGTCCCCGATTGGTGAACCCTGAGCGCTCTGAGCCGGCCGGCCCCGTCCTGCATCCCGAGCCAGCCGATGGAGTTTGATGTGGCGACGCGAGATGTTGACGCGGGCTATTTTATTTTATTTTAATAGCTGCCTTAAGTTTTGATAAAGGATAATTTTCATGGCAAACTTGAGGAAGAATTAAATAATAAGTAAAGGGTAGAGTCGGGAACAAAATTAGACCAACAGGTTGAGGGTATCAGGCGAAAAAAGCTAAGGACTAAGATAACAGACGAGGAAGATAACGGGCGAGGAAAACGCGAGGGAGAAAGCAGGGCGTTTATCATGAAACAGAGCCATGCGGACGTAACCTTGAATTTGAACTCGATTTCGAACCGTTTGAAAGGGCCTATAACTGGCCTGATCTCATTCTTCACAAGCCTGGCTACATTCTTCAGGGTCGTGACCGGGGTTTTCCCCGTCGTGTCCGCGGAATTATCAAGGTGGGAGCTCAAACTCGAAACGTGCCCGGACCTGGAGCTGAGAGCTCAGGCGCTCGCCAGCATCCGCCTCAAGCGTTTCCACGCCCAGGGTGGGAGCATATATGCCCTTCTCCACCCGGTGCCCCCGGGTATGCGGCGACAGGTTATAAACCTGATAGTGGCATTTCAAACGATAAGCGATTACCTGGACAATCTCTGCGATTGCGTGGGGTGCCTTGATGAACAGGCATTCAGGTCCCTCCATATGGCCATGATCGACGCACTCAACCCTGGTTCTGGCCATGGCTGGGGGCATGGCCCGCACCATGGCCCTGATGCCGCCCTGGGTGCATGCACATACTATGAAACTTTTCCGCACCGAGACGATGGGGGCTACCTTGAAGCCCTGGTGAGCGAGTGCTGGAAAAACGCGAGGGATTTGCCGGCCTTTGATACAATCCGGGCCGAGGCGAGCCGCCTCACAGGCCTTTATTGCGACCTCCAGGTCTATAAGCATCTTGACCCGGCAATCAGGGAGACCCGGCTCATAAGATGGTTCCAGGCCTACGAGTCCCAGTTCCCGGGGATTTACTGGTGGGAATTCGCGGCCGCTGCCGGCTCTACCCTGTGCGTTTTCGCCCTCTTCAGTTCCGCAGCCCGGGGACGGGAGCACGGCCGCCTCTCGGAGAGAGAGGTCCAGGCTATAGTCAAGGCATACTTCCCCTGGATTTGCGGCCTTCACATACTATTGGACTACATCATCGATCAGAAGGAGGACGAGGGCAACGGCGCCCTAAACTTCGTCAGATGTTACCCCAGCGATGAAATCAGGGATACGCGGCTCAAATTCTTTGTGGCCCAATCCCTCGCGAAGGCATCCTTCCTCCACAACCCCGGATTCCACAGGACCGTGGTTAAAGGCCTTTTGGCCCTCTACCTGTCAGATCCCAAAGTTGAGGCGCAGGGCATGCGCTGCCTCGCTGACGAGCTCCTTGCGATAGCCGGCCTGGACGCAAAGGTCGCCCGCTGGCTCTGCACCCAGCTTCGACGCATAAGAATAATCTAACTAACTAACTAACTAACTACTTACTTACCTACCTACCTACCTGCCTGCCTGCCTGCCTGCCTGCCTAGCTACCCGACTATCTACCTAATGCCTCTCTGCTTCCTGTCTACCTGTCGCGGATCAAGACCTGGTCCGCGACAGCCTCCAGATAGGTCTTTGAGAACCCGTCAGGCATCTCGGCCAGGCAGGCCTTGGCCTCCTCTACATGATGCCCGGCCCTCTGGTAGGCGTAATCAAGCGCGCCGCTCGCGCGCGCCCACTCACATACGGTTTTAATATCATCGCGGGAGGGCTGGCGCCCCGCCAGGATCCTCTTTACCTCCGGCGAAAACCTCACATCCCGCAGCATATAGAGAACGGGGAGAGTCAAAACACCAGATAGAAGATCGAGCCCGGCTGGCTTGCCCGTAGCCCCCTCCTCGCCAGTGAAGTCAAGCAGATCATCGGTTATCTGGAACGCACAGCCCAGCTCAAGCCCGTATCTCATCATCGCCCTTGCCTGTCTCTCGGGGGCCCGCCCGATGATGGCGCCGGCGTAACAAGAAACCCCCATGAGGTGAGCCGTCTTCTTGCGGATCTGGTCCATATAATCTGCCTCGGTGAGGTCGCAGTTGAATGTCTGGCACGTCTGCTCGATCTCGCCCTCGCACATAACCGCAATCGCCTCAGACATGAGCCTTACAAGGCCGAGCCGCCCGTCATGGTCCAGCCGGCCCAGGGTAGTCAATGCGCGGGCAAACAGAAAATCACCAGCCAGGACCGACACGTGATTCCCCCACAGGGCGTTTACTGTTTCCCTGCCCCTCCTGGTACGCGCCCCGTCTATAATATCGTCGTGGATGAGGGAGGCCATGTGGATTAACTCGGTGGTGGCGGCCACCTCTATAGCCCCCTCGGGGTCATGCGGGAAGAAACGGGCAGACAGGATTACAAGCAAAGGCCTGATCCGTTTGCCGCCCCCGGCAATAAGATACCTACACAAGTCGCCGATGAAACGAGATTGCGCCGATGCTAACTCCCGGAGCCGTTCCTCAACCTTCTCCATATCGGCGACGATCTCCGGCATGGTAAGGTTCCCGGCCTGCGGGGTCTTGAGTCTCTCAGCCACCTGGATGCCCACTGTCAGAAATCCTCCTAATGATCACAAGATTTGGCTGCAGGTTCTACGAATCTTGCAGTAACCCCTGGCAGTCCATACCGGCTCTGCCCTGGTAATCTGCGCTGGCAAGGGTTACAGGACCTGCAGTCTCTACATTAGTGTGACCACTTTTTGCCGCGGGCAACCAGGGAATAGGGAATATGGTCGCATGAATATGGTCGCATGCATAATACGGCTGGCGCCCCGCCTGAGTGGCGGGGCGCCATAAACCCGGAATTCTAAGGTTTAAAGCTCCTTTATCCGTTCGCATGCCTTTTTAAGGGCGGGGTGTAACTCCGTATCGACCTTTGGCATCAGGACCTCGAGGAGCTTGTCGCAGGCCTCAGCCTTATCCTTGAACACCTTGTCGGCTACAGAAGCGTCAACAGCCTGCTTGAATGCGTATTCGATGCTCTGGCCCATCTTTTTTGCGGTCAGGAAGATATCCTCGTACTTCTTTGTGCCCTTCTTGCCCCCGAAGAGCCCGGACAGAAATCCCGCCATGCTTCATAAACCCCCTCATCATGTTTGTATAGCACTTAGCCTATCCCTTCCATAGGCACCCCTCATGTACCCTACGCGCCCTGCTCAATTTGTTTCTATTTATTTCTATACATCATATCTTGCTTTGCCGCAATTCTTCTTCGACGTATGTGTAAATAATCCTTCCATGGAATCCGAGGAGGCCCGAGAAAAAGTGCTAAGATTTGCTTGATGCCGGGATGCATCGCGTCCTGTATAATATTTTAGGAGTAGCGGAGCGGCCGCAGGGGTTTACCCAGGTGGGCCCGGACTGGATAGCGGCGCACCGCTCCGTCACATGAGCGCGGACTTTTGGGAGAGGGGAGAATTGAACCATGCCTTACAGAATATTTAGGATAATAGCGGCGATCCTCCTGGGCGCCGTGATAATAGCCTTCTCGCTCCAGGCCCTCGGGCGGGGGACGACAGGCAACGGGCGAGGCGGGTGGCCCTTTGATTCAGGCTCGACACCACGGGAGGCGAGCCCACAGGCGAAGGAGGGTAACGATGAGACCATGAACACCGGAGACAATTCCTGGCCCGGATCCACGGATCATGGCGGGCGCGAGAGCCTATCCAGCTCGCCTGACTATGAGCCGCTGAGGGAACAGCTCACTGACTACATCGCAGCGACTGGGGCGACCTACGGGATCTATTTCAAGGACCTTAAATCCGGCACGACTATGGAGATCAATGCCAGCGAGCCCATAACGGCGGCAAGCACAGTTAAGATCCCTGTTGTATTGTACCTGAACGAGCTTATAGCCCAGGGCAAGCTGGACTGGGATGACAGGGTCACGTATTACAAGGAGAGCGACTACCAGGATGGGGCCGGCATACTGCAATTTACGGCGCGTGACGGCGACCGATACTCCCTGAGGGTGCTCGCAAACCTGGCGATCACCATAAGCGATAACGTCGCCAACAGGATGCTCATGCGGTATTTGGGGAAGGAGAATATAAAGCTGTATATGGAGGGGATCGGCGGGAAGACGGTATTCCCGGACGGGGCGAATATTACCACGGCTGCCGATATGGGCGCCTACATGCAGGCTGTCCTCGACTTCAACGAGCGGCACCCGGAGCTTGGGGCGCGCCTCCTGGATGACATGTCACACCCCATATATCATGTGGGTCTTCCGGGAAAGCTGCCGGAGAATTTGACAGTCGCCCATAAGGAGGGCGATGTGTGGGGTGTAGCCAACGACGCTGGCATAGTATTCGCACCACGGCCTTACATCCTCGTTGTGCTTTCAAGGGGGATTTACGATCTGGACCAGGGTTTCGGGAACATAGCCCAGATATCACGGATGGTATATGATTACCAGATGAACATTTCGAACTAAAGCCGTTCTGACCACGGAATCTGTGATCCCGAATCCCAGATTCTGTGATATAATATATTCATAGAGAATTATAGATAAGTTGGAGGAGCTAATGTCTTAACGACTGCCCGCCTCTGAGAGAAGCGGCTTGAGTAGGGGGTGGGCTTCCTGGTGGGGTATCTGCCATGATAAGCAAGGAAAAGAAAATCGAAGCACTCGGCAACTTCACAGCGATGGTAGCAAATAACCCGGCCCTGACATACCTGATGGGGTACCTGACGGGACAGGTGGATCGCGTTCATTTCGTCAGGGACCTTGGCTCAGCCAAGATCGCAGTCAGGATATCCCAGGGCAGGGTTACCGTCTGGCCCGCTGAACCGTTTCGCGCTACTGTATCCGGGTTGATCATCCTCAACCCGATCTCTTTTGCAGCTGCAGTGGCCAATATGGAGGACCCTATATGTGTGTCATTGAGTTTCGAAGACCTTGAGAACACGCCCTGGTACCAGGAGGTCCTGCTCCCCGATGTCTCATATGTAAAGAATGCGGAGGAAGCCGCGGAAGATAAGGTGAAAGAGCTCAGGTCCGAAATGGACATGACCCTGGACATGTACAGGGAGTGCAAGAGATTATTGGAAAAAGACACGGGTGACAGGCGCAAAGAGCTTGATTATTACCTGACCGTTGCCCAAAACCAGCTGAGGGAGCTGAATCGCCAGCTCGAGCAGGTCATTCTGCAGATAAACCGCTTCGCAAGGAGATGAAAAACCCGTACACCTGCTGTGCCCTATACTGCCCCCCGCTCGCGCAGCCTGTCAAGCGCCACGCCCTACCAAGTTCGACAGGACCCCCCGAATCCCTCCGGCAGCCGGAAACAATCCTGGGCCGTCCCCGGCCACCATACCAGGCCGTCGCCTAAATGATCATGAGCGCTGATTTAGCGAGTCATGCACCGCCCACATCGCTCGTATATATTCATAAGGCGCCTATTCATAAAGCGCCACGACTATACGGGAGCTACGGCGATCACGATCCGATCATACATACGTGAATGGAGCCAGGAGGGTAACCTGTGAAGCGCACGAAAGCCCCCGCCAGATTATTTACCAGACCACCTGCATCCATTCTGGCGATACTGGCTGCTCTGGTCGTGGCTGGTCTAGTCTTGAGTCTTGCGCCCCCTGCTGCGCGGCGTGTTGCAGCTAAGGGCTCTGCAACGTTCAAGGCCTGCCCCCTGCAGTGTGAGATCGACAGGGAGCTCTACCTCGAGGACCCGCCACTGAGGGGCCACGATGTGATTGAACTCCAGCTGCGCCTCAGACAGCTCGGCCTCTACAAGGGGAAGGTCGATGGGGTTTTCGGCAGGTCCACGGCCCAATCCGTCAGGAGGTTTCAGTTACGGGCTGGCCTCAGGCCGGACGGGGTCGTGCGGAGCGAGACATGGGATAAACTGGGGGAAGGCATCCGCGCCCCGGTGATTCAGGCCGCCACCCCCCGCCCGCCGGGCAAGGTCAAGCTCGTCGTGAACGTTGATGAACTTACCCTGACGGTTTATTCGGGTGAAAAGGTATACAAGACCTACCCCATCGCGATCGGAGAGTGGACAACGCCCACCCAGCTTGGCGAGTTTACGATAATAGACAAGGGCTACAATCCGGGCGGGCCGTTCGGCACGAGATGGCTCGGCCTCAACGTGCCCTGGGGGAGCTACGGTATCCACGGGACGAATCGACCCTGGAGCATCGGAACGGCCGCAAGCCAGGGGTGCATCAGAATGTTCAACGAGCACGTGGAGGAGGTATTCGACCTGGTATCAATAGGCACAAAAGTCATCATAACAGGGCAGTATCTCGAGGAGGACCTGGTCACCGGGGTTGAACGCGAGTTGAGGCCGGGCGATACAGGCAAGGACATCAGGTATGTGCAATACCGCCTGCGCCAGGCGGGTTTCGATCCCGGTCCCATTGACGGGTGGTTTGGCCCGGGAATGCAGAATGCAGTCAGGCGATTACAGGATTTTTATTGTTTGCCCGAAACCGGCGTGGTTGGCGTAAATGAGCTCTATGTCCTGGGCCTGCGCTGAGGGGAACCGCTCTGGGACTGGGAAACCGTCCCATTATTATAGTCCTATATTATACCCTATAACCCGGCCATGCCGCGACCCGGCCCAGATGGGTCCGGATGGGTGGCGCGCGGGGGGATGAGGGTGGAAATGTGGAAATGAGGATGGGGGTGGGCGTTGGGATGAGAATTACAAGAATAATGAGGATCATAAAATGGGTTGTGATAACCCTTTTGACGCTAGGGGCCTGCGCGGCCGTCGGGATCCCGCTCGCCCACCCCGAGGTCCTGCCACCGCACCGCTACCACCCCCGCGCCGTCTACTACAGGCTCCGGGGCATTACAGTACATCCCCTTGTGCCGGTAGATCCTGACAAGAAGCAGGATCTCGAGGTATGGGAGACCGATTGGCCCGTGGAGGCCACCGGCAAGGTCCCGTACCGGGAGTTCTTGAAGAGATTGATCGCCGAGTTCAGGGGGCGCTACCCCAATGTCTCAATCGAATGCACCTTCCTACCATTCGGCGACTCAGATGAGAGGCTCAGGTCCGCCCTGGACATGGCGAGCCCTCCCGATATATATATTGGACCTTTCAATCCCCTCGTCGCGACAAGCGGCCTCGGCGTGCCGCTGACGGTCTTCCTCCCGGAGGAGCAACGGGCAACCCTCGAGCCTGCGGCCCTGGACCTTGTAACCTGCCGGGGAAACATTTGGGCCTGGCCAAGGTGGATTGAGCTATGGGGATGGGCGGGCAATGCATCGCTCCTTCGAAGGGTGGGCGTTGACCCCGAGGCCATAATCTCAGACGGCTGGACCTGGGAGGAATTCCTCGAGATAGGGCGGAAGCTGGTCCAGGGAAACGTCTCTGCGGGCCCCGGGCAGAAGGTCTATGGCCTCGCGCTGGACACGACACGCACCGATGCGTTTGAACACCTCTTGTTAAATGACGGCGTCCCTCCGCTGGGATGGACCAGGACCCAGCTAGCGGAGACAGCTGTCTTCCTTGAAAACCTCCGCAGGGAGGGGATAACGCCGCCGGAGCCTGGCGAGGCCTCCAGGGAGCTGTTGAAGCTGTTCTGGGAGGGGCGCGCGGCAGTGATAGGGCCTGCCGGCCCTGCGCTTACGCGTCACCTGTGGGAGAGGCAGGCGCGCATGAGGCTGCGCCAGGCCAGCTCAGGTGCGGTCACGGGCGTGGGCGCGGCGAATCCCATAGACTCGAGTCTTGCGCGGGTTGAGCCCGTCCTCCTTCCCATTCCGTCAAGGACTCAGGAGCTCAGGGCAACGCCCGCCGCGACGGTGGCTCTCCATATCTTCCGGCGCCCCGGGCGCGGTGCGGCGGCCGACGAGAGGGCCCGCGTCGCTGTGGAGCTAGCCCGGCACCTGGCCTCAGGACGCGGGGCCTGGCTGGCGGCGAGATTGAAGGCCGTCCCGGCCTCCAGGGCGGACCAGGCCTGGTGGGCTGATGATTTCCAGTTCGGCCCCCTCGGCGGCCTCTTCATTCGAGAGGGTTTGAAGCACGCCCGGTCAGTAACGCCTGACCTGCCAGGTGATGTCGAGAAGCTCGACACGCTAAGGAAGCATGTGCTCGGGCCAGCCCTCGCGCAATTCTGGCACGGCAGGATCAATGCATCCCAGCTGGCAGAGGAGGTCGATGCGGGCGCTGCGCCAGGATCTCCAGGGCCTCCCGGTCGTCCGGGGCAACGATAACGGGCCTCTCGAGCAGTTGTTCGAGCTTCCTGGTGCCCTCTCCGCCGGTGTAATCGCGCCGCCCTGCCCAGCTGGCGTTTATGACGACCACGACCTTGCCGGCATCCGCGGCTTGTATGGCCACATCCAGGTTCCTGAGGTTGCCGTTGCCAAATGGGATATTCGCCAGCACAATCACGTCTGACTCCCGCACGACTTCGAGATTCCGCTGGTGCTCCTCCTCGCCGATATAGGAAAACGGAGGGGCCTCGACGACATCAACACCCAGGGCTCTCGCCGCCTCCCAGTCACTGTCGCCTATATTCAACACGCCCGCCGTCACCCGGAAGCCCATATTCACCAGCCCCTCGAGGAGAGCTGCGCCCATTCCTCCCCCTCCGATCACATGAACGCGGGTCGTTCCCCGCCCCGCAGGGTCCACCGGGCCCGCGCCAGGTTCCGCGCCCGGGCCTGAGAGCAGCACAACCTGGGGCCGCCCGGAGAGGATGTGGCGGGTGATGAAGACCTCACTCCCGTAAGTAGCCCGTATATTATCCCTGGTGATCACCTCGGCAGGAGACCCGAGGGCGAATATCTTACCTTCCTTAATAAGAATAAGCCTGTCAAAATAAAGCGCGGCGAGATTCAGGTCGTGGAGGGCCGCTATCACGGTAAGCCCCTTCCCTTTATTGAGCCCCTTCACCATATCAAGAATTTCTATCTGATGCCCGATGTCCAGGTGGGAGGTTGGCTCATCCAGGAGGAGCACCTCCGGTTCCTGGGCGATGGCCCTCGCGATCATCACTCGCTGCAGCTCCCCGCCGGAGAGCTCCGTGACCGGGCGGTGGGCCAGACTCGAGGTCCCCGTCATCTCCATGGCCTGCCTGACCTTTTCGAAGTCCCCGGCCCTCTCACGCTCGAACCGCGAGAGGTGTGGGTACCGACCCATCAACACCATATCCTCCACGGTGAAGTCGAAATCGACGGGGTTTTCCTGGGCGACGGCAGCCATGCGCCGGGCCACGTCCACCTGCTTAAACAGGGACAGGTTCTTCCCGTCCAGGAGTATCTCACCGAGACGCGGGCGGAGAACCCGGCTGATTGCCTTCAGGAGGGTTGACTTGCCCGAGCCATTTGGACCGATCAGGCCGACAAGATCACCGCGCTCCACCTGAAACGTTATGCCATCGAGGGCTATGCTGGAGCCATATGAGCAGGTAAGATCGCATATGACGAGGTGCACTGATGCCAAGGGTAGTACATGCCTCCTTGTCCTTGAGTCGCCGCCGCACACTATGTTACCGTGCGAACCATGTTGTTGCGCCCACCATGTTGTTGCGCGCACCATGCTGCCGCATGTATTATACCACATGAGGCCTCCGGGCGCCACCAGCCCGGGTCCTCGGGTCCTCGGGTTCTCATGCCCCATACCCCACTACCCCACCCGTGCCATTGACATCACCCCGGTGCGGTGGTATCATGAGACTTAATTCTTGAATCTTGAGGAGAGGAGCTATTCTTGAGATGCAATGGGTCTACATAAATGGCAGCTTCTATCCCAAACCCGAGGCTAAAGTCTCGGTTTTTGATCACGGTTATCTCTATGGCGACGGGGTTTTCGAGGGTATAAGGGCGTATAACGGGCGCGTGTTCAAGTGCAAGGAGCATATCGACAGGCTCTTTGACTCGGCCAGGGCGATAGCCCTCGAGATTCCCATGTCGAAGGAAGACCTTACCGAGGCCATGCTCGAGACCATTCGCAGGAACGGGCTCAGGGATTGCTATATAAGGCTTGTGGTCTCGCGCGGCACGGGCGACCTGGGGCTGAGCCCAACGAAGTGTCCCGAGCCGACCATCGTCATCATCGCGGACTCCATCTCCCTGTATCCTGACGAGATGTATGAGAACGGGATGTCCATAATAACATCGTCGGTGCGGCGAAATAGCCCCGCAAGCATCGACCCTCAGATAAAATCCCTGAACTACCTCAATAATATCCTGGCCAAGATACAGGCCAACAATGCCGGCGTGCCCGAAGCCCTGCTCCTGAACGAGAATGGCCTCGTCTGCGAGTGCACGGGGGACAATATATTCATAGTCAAGGATGGTGCGGTCATAACCCCGCCGATCTATGTGGGGGCGCTGGACGGCATCACGCGGCGGGCCGTTATGGACATTTGCACCAGGCTGGGCATACCGTTCCAGGAGAAGGAGATCACCCTGTTCAATGTGTACGGCGCTGATGAGTGCTTCCTGACCGGCACCGCGGCCGAGCTGATCGCGGTCACCAGGGTTGATGATCGCGTAATCGGGAGCGGCAAGTGTGGGCCCGTCACGGCAAGGCTGCTCGAGGAGTTCCGGAAGCTCACGCGGTCTGAAGGCCGGGAGATATACTGAGCCAGCGCACACCGGGCGTCTAGGCGTGGTCCTTGCAGCGTCAGCGGGACCCTACAGAAGGCAATGCAGAAGGCAATGCGAAGGGGGAAATAGGGGGACCCCGTCAGGGGGTGCCCCTGAGGGGGCACCCCGCTTCTGATTGCTGGGTTGCATCTTTCGAGTGATTGCTGCGGTGATTACATGGCTTACATTTTTAAACAGCAACTTTGGACCCTATATTCAATATATTTTAATGAGATTTTTCATCTATAGTGTCGACACAGCAGGTGCTGCCCCTTGTATTATCAGCAAGGTAAAAGCTATGGGGCTCAGCAGCCCTTACCTGTGGGGCGGTTGCCTTCGTAATTACAATCGCCTCGCCCTCGATGGCAAAGAGGATGTCATCCCATGCCTGGATGCCAAGTTTCTCCCTCATATGGAGGGGTATTTCGATCGACCCGTCAGTGAACATCTTTATCCGTTCCCTTGATACATCTCTTCCTGCGCTTTCTTCTTCCTGCTCCCCTGGTATGCATGGACTAGTATCCAACGGGGTCCTCTCCTTTCATATATTATTATGGTTGGTATTGGCGGGTCTTTACTTCTTCCATTATATAGAATATATGGGGTAAATCAAGGGGTTTCGGGAATATTCGAGACAAAAAATTACTTTTTTGTAAAATAATTATTATAGGATATACCGCCGCCTTACGAATGTATACTACAAGTGCAGTGGGTGGACGCATGAGCGCGTGGCGCCGGGTGGTATCCCTTATTTGGTGAGCCTCACCCGCCTGACAAAGGCTGCATACGCCCTATTCCCCTCTACGTAATTAACGTGGAAGAGCCTGTTGTCGGGCGTTACAAACTCGTCTCCGGGGTAGACGCGGAAATCGACCACCATGAGAAACTCCAGGGTATCCTGGTCATATATCTCATAATATGGGTATTCACGTTGCTGGTTATCAGAATGCCGGAGATCCTGGGGCAAATTGGGCAAATTGATCTCCGGTATTTCCCCCCCGAAATCCGCAATATCGAGCCCCGGCGAGGCTACAATAATTAATAGCATCATAACCAGGAACAACAGGCAGGCTGATGCGCGGGAAGAAAATTTAAATGGAAATCTATGACCATTCAAGCTGGTCACCACCGCTTAGTCTAGATAGTATTGATATTTAGCATGCCCATATTTCGCTTGAGGTTTTCGCCAACTGCTATGCCATATGCCACTAGAATCAAGGATTAGTAATGATTGACCTGCACGAGAATGCCAGAAGGAGAAGGTCACAGATCTAGCGAATTTGTCAGGTGTGCCAGGTAGGATGCCAGTAGGATGGGGATGGGTGGTGCCGGGTGGCATGATCAGGTGGCATCATGATGAGATGATCCGGGTAGATGCCACGCGAATTCGGACTCTGGATCTCAGCGCTGCAAGGGAAGCGGGGGAGGGCCTTGGTTTTGTATTCAGGTTTCGAAACGAGTATTGGGCGCATGCTGGTGGCCTCGTCACAGGAGGGGGTCGTCAGGCTCCTCCTGCCGACTGAGCCTGAGGCCGAGTTCTTTGCCTGGCTGCGCAGGGTATTTGCTGGGGAGGGCCTCGGCCAGGACGAGGAGGACGGTGAAGGGGCGGGCGGCATCAACGCTCTCGCGATCGCCGAGATCAATGCCTACCTTTCGGGCAGGCTCAGTACCTTTTCCGCGCCGGTCGATATGCGCGGCAGCGATTTCAGGCGGGCTGTGTGGCGCAAGATAGCCGGAATTCCTTACGGCAGGACGGCCACCTATGGTGAGATCGCAGCGGCCATCGGAAGGCCCGGGGGTGCAAGGGCGGTGGGCGCGGCAAGTGGGGCCAACCCTGTCCCGATTATCATACCATGTCACCGCGTAATCGGGGCCGGGGGAAGCCTCGTCGGCTATGGGGGCGGACTCGAGTTGAAGAGGCACCTTCTGGACCTGGAGGCTCGTTGCATGACTTCAAGGTAGTAGGGGTAGTGCCCAACCGGACCCCCATGCAGACTACTTTTGGGGGAGGCCAGGACTTGATGGATAATATGAGTAATAGTATGAGTAATCAGGGAGCAATTGAGCGGGAGACAGCACAGGGGGCCCAGGGGGCAATAAAGGTAACAGCAACAGAGGTAATAGAGGAGGTGATATCGCTCCCGGGCTCGGATGCAAGCCTGAGCTTCTTCATGGAGGATTGCCTGGAGGGGATGACAAAACGGCTCTCGCCCGGGTCGGTTGACGTTGTAGTGACATCCCCTCCATATAATCTCGGGGTGAAATACGGCAGGTATGATGACACGATAGACCGGGATAGGTACCTGTCATGGACGCGGAGCTGGGCCTCAGCCGTGAAACGTGTGCTCGCGGACGGGGGTTCGTTTTTCTTGAATATAGGCTCCAAGCCAACAGACCCCTGGGTGCCCTTCGAGGTGCTCGGCGCCCTGCGGGATATCTTCTGTCTCCAGAATGTAATCCACTGGATTAAGTCGATAGCTATAGCCCGGGAGGATATGGGGAATTACCCCGGCACCGGGTGCGACATATCCGTCGGGCATTATAAACCCATCAACAGCGACCGGTTTTTGAACGATTGTCATGAATATATCTTTCACCTGACAAAATCAGGCGACGTCGAGCTGGACAGGCTCTCGATAGGCGTCCCATACCAGGACAAGTCCAATGTCGCCCGCTGGAGCCGCGATGGCAGCGCGAGGGACCTCAGGTGCCGCGGCAATACATGGTTCATCCCATATGAGACCATACGGAGCCGCGATGATGAGCGGCCACACCCCGCTACATTCCCGCCCAGGCTTCCGGAGATGTGCATCAAGCTACACGGCCTCGATCGCTGTAACCTCGTGATGGACCCGTTCCTGGGGATCGGGAATACCGCCATCTCCTGCGCGCGGCTGGGGAAGTCGTTTATCGGTTTCGAGATAGACCCCGACTATTTTGCGGAGGCGATTGCCCGAACGCGGCGATTGCATTCTTGAACCCCTCCACAACCGCGCGGACGCTGGCCAGCGCGTCAGGTCCGGTGCCCATGCTCATGGTCGCCTCGTGGATGGCCTTGACTACCGCGCTCCCGATTATCACTGCATCGGCGTAGCGGGCCACCCGGCGGGCGTGCTCGGGCCTCGAGATTCCGAAGCCCACCGCGAGCGGCTTATCCGTCAGGCTTCTTACGCGGCCTATGAAGCCCTCCAGCTCTGCGGATAGAGAATCTCTCGTGCCCGTAACCCCCGTCAGGGATACGCAATATATAAAGCCCTGAGCGATGGCTGCCGCCGCCCGGATTCGCTCCTCGGTGCTGGTCGGCGCGACCAGGGGGATGAGATCCACAGAAGGGCGGAGTCCCGCCATGGCGTTGATGAGCGCGGTGCTTTCCTCTTCGCCCGCTGGGAGGTCGGGGACTATGAGGCCGTCAACGCCGGCGGCTGCGGCATCCCTGACGAATTCAGCGAGGCCGTAACGGTAGATCGGGTTAAGGTAGGTCATCAGGACCAGGGGAATCTCGGGAAGGTCCTCCTCATATCTCAAGGAATCCACAAGGGACAATATCTTCCCTACGTTTGTGCCGGAGGCCAGGGCGCGCGTGGAGGCCGCCTGGATCACAGGGCCGTCGGCGAGCGGGTCTGAGAAGGGTATGCCAAGCTCGATGACATCGGCTCCCGCCCTTGATATCTCCTTCACAAGGTTGAATGTTGTGTGGATGTCTGGGTCCCCGGCGCAGATGTATATGATCAGACCCTTTTTGTTCTGAGCACGTAGCTCCCTGAATCTCCTCTGAAGCCTCGAGTCCGTGGCGGTATTCTCACTCATAACGCCCTCACTCCTTGTCCTTGCATCATCGAATACATCCTTGCATGGCCTGCATGGCTTTTTCCACTGTCTCGACATCCTTGTCGCCGCGCCCGGAGAGGCAAACGACGACTATATCACCGGGCGTTGTCTGCGGCAGGAGTTTATCTAGGTACGCTATGGCGTGCGAGCTCTCGAGCGCAGGTATGATCCCCTCGATCTTTGAGAGCATCAGGAACGCATCCACGGCCTCCTCATCGGTGGCTGAAACGTAGGTCGCCCGCCCGGTTTTCTTGAAATATGCATGCTCGGGCCCAACCCCTGGGTAATCGAGGCCGGCTGATATGGAATATGCGGGCAAGACCTGACCATCGTCGTCCTGGAGGAGGAAGCTTTTGGCCCCGTGCAGCACCCCGGGGCTCCCGGCTGTGAGCGTTGCTGCGTGCTTGCCCGTCTCGATGCCCAGCCCTGCGGCCTCAACGCCTATAAACCTGACGTTTGAGTCATTCACGAATGGGTGAAAGAAACCCATGGCGTTGCTGCCCCCGCCCACGCAGGCGACCAAATAGGATGGCAACCTTCCCTCGATTGCGAGGACCTGTTCCCTGGTTTCCCTGCCGATAACTGACTGGAAGTCCCGGACCATTGTTGGGTAGGGGTGAGGCCCGACCACCGAGCCTATTACATAATGGGTCGTGGCCACGTTTGTCACCCAGTCGCGTATCGCTTCGTTGATCGCATCCTTCAGCGTGCGGCTTCCCTGGGATACAGGGATTACTTCCGCGCCCAGCAGCCGCATCCTGAAGACATTCAGCCTCTGGCGCTCGATATCCTCCTCGCCCATGTACACGGCGCAGGGGATGGAGAATTTCGCACAGGCTGTTGCCGTGGCCACGCCGTGTTGCCCGGCACCTGTCTCCGCTATGATCCTCGTCTTGCCCATGCGCCTTGCGAGCAGCACCTGGCCCAGGGCGTTGTTGATCTTATGGGCGCCGGTGTGGGCCAGGTCCTCCCGCTTGAGATAGATCCTGGCCCTCCCGTAGCGTCGCGTCAGGCCCTCGGCGAAGTAAAGGGGCGTCGGTCGTCCCGCATAGCACCGCAGGTAATATTCGAATTCCTGCTGGAATGGCCCATCGGACCTGGCCGCCAGGTAGGCCTCCTCGAGCTGGCTGAGCGCAGGCATGAGGGTCTCCGGCACATATTGCCCTCCAAACGGACCGAATCTGGCCGGGAGGGCGTTGCTATCTCTCATTGCTCTCATCACGCTGGCGATCATGTTGCTGGTTCTCCTTCCTGTGAATTCGCCTTGAGCTGCTCAAGGTCAACGCAAGCTTCAGGCGGTGCGCCTTCAGCCTCCTCGATGAACCGCCGTATCTTCTCATGGTCCTTCCTGCCGCAGGTCTCAACCCCGCTCGATACATCCACGCCAAATGGCCGGACAACCTTTATGGCGTGCGCAACATTCTCAGGGGCGAGGCCTCCTGCCAGGATGACCGGACGGCGCGCCTGGCCCACGACCGAGGCGGCAACTATCCAGTCAAAGATCCTCCCCGTCCCGCCCGGATTGCCAGGAACATAGGCATCGAGGAGGAAACGGGCCACATTAGGCAGGGCAGCATATTGATCCATGGCCCCGAGAAGCTCCCTCGCCGGCTCGAGCCCGGGCCTTGGCTCCCGCTCCGGCTCCGGCCCACCGCGGGCACTACTCTCAACCCTGAATGCCTTTATAATGGGGAGGCTGAGCGCCTTGCAGTATTCGGGGCTTTCCCCGCCGTGCAGCTGGACGAGGTCGAGCCCGCAAAACCTGGCGATTTCCGCAACCCGGGCGGGGGACTCGTCGACGAAGACGCCTACCTTCTCGATATTACGCGGAAGGCCGCATGAGATTTGCCGGGCGAGCCCGGGCGGGATGTACCTACGGCTCCTTCCCACGAATACGAAGCCGATAGCGCCAGCCCCGCATCCTGCCGCAATCCGGGCCGTTTCAATATCCGATACCCCGCATATCTTGATCCATACCCGGCCCCCGCGAGAGCCCAGTTCCGGCCTGCCTCCGCACGCGTTCATGTTCATGGGACTCCCCCGGCCCCCTTCAGCGGAGGCTGCTGCAGCCTCCTGCTGGCGGCGGGCAGGCCCTTCAGGCTTCTCAGCTTCTCGCCCACATCGGGCGCTCGCATCAGGGATTCGCCCACAAGGATGGCGCTTACGCCTGACCTCGCCACCATCTCGACGTGCTCGCTCGTCCAGATGCCGCTCTCGCTCACCACAACCCTATCCCCGGGCACAAGGGGCGCCAGCTCGAAGGTTACTGCCAGGTCCACCGAAAACGTCTCGAGGTCCCGGTTGTTTATGCCTATTACCCGGGCCGGCGTGTCGAGGGCGGCCAGGAGCTCATCCCTCGAGTGGACCTCCACCAGGCACTCGAGGCCGATCTCGTGCGCAAGCGTGACAAACGCCTCGAGGTCCCGCCCGACGAGCCTCGCGATTAGCAGGATCGCATCCGCCCCCAGCAGCTTTGATTCGAAGACCTGGTAGGGGTCGACTATGAAGTCCTTCCTAAGGACAGGCAGGCCAACGGCCTCCCTGACCCTCGCGATGTAACCCGGGTCACCCAGGAAGTACCGGGTCTCCGTCAGTACCGAGACGGCGGATGCCCCATGCGCCTGATACAACCTGGCTATCTCGACGGGGTCCAGGTCGGGACGTATCATCCCCTTTGACGGCGAGGCTCGCTTTATTTCAGCTATGATATGGACGCGCCCGTCATCCGGGGGCGCCGAGAGGGCCTTCGTGAAGCGCCTCGCCCCACGGAAAGGGCCATCGCCGACCCTGGAGAGGAGGGCATCAAGGGGAAGCCGCAACCTCGACAGGGCCACTTCCTCCCGCTTATACCTTGCGATTTCGTCCAGGAACATGATATGATCACCCCCCTGACCCCTATGCTCTCTGCGCCTGCAAGGCGCATCGTAGCCTCGTGAACCCCTTCACTTCCTCGACCTTCTCCATTGCGCGGCCGGAATCGATTGATTCCCTGGCAAGACCGATCCCATCCCTGATATCACCCGCCGCCCCGGCTGCGACAAACGCTGCGGCTGAATTCAAGAGCACGATGTCGCGGCGGGGACCCCTAGCTCCGCGAAGGATATCAATTATGATCGCGGCATTCTCGGAGGGCGTCCCGCCCCGCACATCATCCAGGGAGGCCCGGGGCAGGTCGAAGTCCTCTGGCCTTATATGATAGGTGCGGATGTCCCCGTCCGCCAGGTGCGCGACCTTGGTTTCAGCCGAGATGGATATCTCGTCGAGGCCATCGCGGCCGTGGACGACGAGAGCGCGACGGACCCCAAGGTTCGACAGGACCCGGGCTATGGTTTCGACGAGATCCCCGCTGAACACCCCGACCACCTGGCACTGCGCCGAGGCCGGGTTTGTGAGCGGGCCGAGGATATTGAATATAGTGGGGATCCCCAGCTCCCTTCTGGGGCCTATCGCATGCTTCATTGCGGTATGAAGGTGAGGGGCGAAGAGAAACCCGAAGCCGGTCTCGTCCATGCACAGCCCCACCTCCTCGGGGGAGAGATTGATATTGATGCCCAGGGCCTCCAGGACGTCAGCGCTACCGCTCATGCTCGAAACGGATCTGTTGCCATGTTTGGCGACGGGCACGCCACCGCCCGCCACGACAAAGGCAGCGGCCGTAGATATATTAAAGGTCCGCGCCCCATCCCCACCGGTGCCGCACGTATCTATGACCACCGGGTGCCTCGTCCTGACCCTCACGGCCTTCGACCTCATGGCCCGGGCTGAGCCCGTTATCTCGTCGCAGGTTTCGCCCTTCACCTTGAGGGCGGTGAGATATCCTGCTATCTGGGCAGGCGTGGCAAGCCCGCCCATTATCTCATTCATGGCGGCCTCCGCCTCATCAACTGAGAGGCCCTGCCTGGATACAGCCTTGGCGATGAATTCCTTGATCATGCCGATCCCTCCAAATTCCAAATTCTATACCAACTTTTATAAAGTCCGCCTATGAAGTCCGCCGACTCTTCCCGGCGGCGATGGCGGCGATATCAGTAGTCACTACACCCTGCGCCCGGCACAGCCGGTCTATATAGCAGCCGGGCTGCAGTCGTCGCACTGGGATATGAAGTTTCGGAGGATTGTCTTGCCGGCCGGCGTGAGGACCGATTCGGGGTGAAACTGCACCCCCTCGACAGGATATACCCTGTGACGCACCCCCATGATGGTCCCGTCCTCCGACCTGGCCGTCACCTTCAAGCAGGACGGAAGGGAATCTTCGTCGATCACCAGGGAGTGGTACCGCCCACCGACCAGGGGGTTGCTTATCCCCCTGTAAATGCCGAGCCCATCGTGGGTTATGACGGACGTCTTGCCGTGCATCAACGCCGGGGCCCTCTTGATCCTGGCCGAATAGGCCCTTCCGATAGCCTGGTGGCCGAGGCACACCCCGAGGATGGGCACGGAGCCGGCAAACTCGCGAACGAGTTCAACGGATATGCCCGCCTCATCGGGTGTGCCGGGGCCCGGGGAGATGATGATGGCCTCAGGCCCGAGCTCCTTCACCCCGGATAGTGAGATCGCATCGTTTCGGAATACCGTCACCTGCCTGCCCATCTCTGCAAGGTACTGGACGAGGTTATATGTAAATGAATCGTAGTTATCGATCACGAGGATCATGACGCTCCCTCCCTTCATGCAGATTCCTGCGCAGCCTGTGCAGACTCCTGTGCAGCCTGTATGGCAACAATCAACGCCCGCGCCTTATTCAGGCTTTCCTCGTATTCCCTGGCTGGATCGGAATCCGCCACGATGCCGGCCCCCGCCTGGACATAGGCCACCTCCCCATCAACAACGATCGTGCGTATCCCTATGCACAGGTCCATATTCCCAGAGAGGCCGATGTGACCGACTGCGCCGCCATACGGGCCGCGCCGCGTCGGCTCGAGGTCATCGATAATCTCCATCGCCCGGACCTTCGGGGCGCCTGTGAGGGTTCCAGCCGGAAAGCAGGCCTCAAAGGCGTCGAGAACGGTCTTGCCGGCGTCGAGGGCCCCCCGTACAGTCGAGACCAGGTGCATAACATGGGAATAACGCTCGACCCTCATGAAGTCCGCTACCTGAACTGTGCCAGGGCGGGCCACCTTCCCGATATCATTCCTGCCCAGGTCGACGAGCATCACGTGTTCAGCCCGCTCCTTTTCATCGGCCAGGAGCTCCCGTTCGAGCTGGGCATCCTCCCCGGGGGTGCGGCCACGCGGCCGCGTCCCGGCGATCGGGTTGGTTTCAACGATGCCGTCCTCCACCCTGACCAGGAGCTCAGGCGACGACCCCACGAGCTTGACCCGGCCGAAATCGAGGAAATAGAGGTAGGGCGAGGGATTCAGCCTCCGGAGTGTCCTGTAGATGTTGAACGGGTCCACGGCCAGCCTGGTCTTGAGCCTTTGAGATAGAACCACCTGGAAGATGTCACCGCACGCGATGTGCTCCTTCGCCTTCTTCACTGCCGAGATGAATTCGTCCCGGCCGATATTGGACTCGATCCCGTCGCCCGATGTACCGGCTGGGGACTTGCCGGTCGACGTACTGGCCGGAGGCTGGCCTGCCAGTTGCGCGGCCGCCACCCTGGCCCTGGCTTGTGCTTGCGACCTGTGGAATCCGCTATCTGCGCCGTCTCGGCCCTGGAGTATGCCGAGCACCTGGTGAATCCGGCTGCAGGCCAGTTCATAGGCAGCGCGGGCTTTAACCTCGCGCAGGACCGTTTCGCCAAGCGCCCGCCCTTCAGCAGGGCCTTCGAGGCGGTCGCCTGCGGCGGGCATAGCCAGCACGATTACCTTTGCCGTAGATGTAACGTGATCCAGCGCGATGACCATGTCGCTCAGCATCAGGAGCATGTCGGGGAGGTCTGCGTCACCCTCCGGCCCCCCCGGCAGGTTTTCGATGAACCTGACGATATCGTAGCCGAGGTAGCCAACCAGGCCCCCGTGGAAGCGGGGCAGGCCCTGGATCGGGGCCGCCGGGTAATTCGACAAGAGCCCGCGGAGGAACTGGAGGGGATGATTTATGTCACCCGGGGCGGTTGTGGACCCGATTGCTGCGGGTCCAGTTTCCGGTCCGGCTGCCTCAATGGTTATTGCATTCCCCCTGGATGCGATCACCGCCCTGGGTGCGACGCCGATAAAGGAATAGCGTGCGAGCCACTCGCCCCCTTCAACGCTTTCGAGCAGGAATGACGGCGACGGCCGCCCGCCTGCACCTTGGGAGAGCGGGGAGTTCCTGAGCTTGAGATATAGCGAGATGGGCGTCTCCATATCCGCCGGTATGTCGCACCAGACCGGGACAACACGGTAGGTCTGGGCGAGTTTGATGAATTCACCCTCATCCGGGTGGATGGTATTACAAGCATTGTTATAGTAAGGCATATTTGAAAACCCCCTCGGCAAAATGAAAAAGCCTTTCGCCCTGAATAAGGGCGAAAGGCTAAACTTCCGCGGTGCCACCTTAATTGAACGAATCCCGCATGCCACTACACCGCCACCATTCCACCATCCGCTGGCCGGCTGGAACGGCTAGCGCCACAGGATAACCTGCAGTGCACGCATGAATCGTCCATCTCTACAGGTACGGGACCCAATGGTCCGATACCGTCCCCCTTTTAACGGTGGGGGCTCCGTGAAGGCCTACTGCGCCTATCTAGCGTTTCGGTTTCAAGCTCACGGGGCCATTCAGTTGCCGCCGAGCGGGCCGGTATCTCACCCTACTCTACCGGCTCTCTGAACCGTGGACTGGCACTTACTCGTCCCGTTCATAGCATTTGCTATCTGAAATTACTCACACAAACCCTCAATTACCTGACCCTATATCCTGGATCAACAACAATCCGTATCGACCTATTTAACCGTAGTATAGCATGGGATTCCGCCGCGGTCAATATGCAATTTTATGCTGGTTACCGCCGAAAACCCTTGACCACCACGATTTTCGAAGACTCATCCTCTCTCGCGCCATTCGAACGAGCTCCCTGTCATGCCTTTCCACCGCCCGCCGGAGTTCCTGGATCTCCTGCCTGCGCTCCTGGTCCGAGGCCTCGGTCTCGGTCACGACCTGTTCAACCTTTTGCTCCAATCCAGCAAGCCTCACGCTCTGGTCGGCCACGTTTTCAAGGGCCACAGCCACCTGTCCCCAGGCCTCGGTAAGCTTAGCGACGAGCTCCATGCTCGAGGCGGCATTCGCGATTCGCTCGCGTTCGCGCTCGCTGTTATCTGCGATCTCAACGGTCATAGTGAATTCATTGTTCAGGGCATCTGCGATCTCTTGCGTTTGATACCCCTTTTCGCGATAGGTTGCGATGCGGCGAAATACCTCGAGAGCCAGGTTGCCATATTTTCGCGTCTTGCCGGAGCCACGCGCCGGTACGAATTCTGCAAACTGGTCCCTCCATGTCCGCAGCGTTGATTCCGGGACATGGAGCATGTCCGCGATCTCTCTGAGTGAATACACCCTCTCATCCACCATCCATGCACCCCTCTTTTCGCGTTCGTATCGTGTATGGCACATATGAAAATTTCTATTCTATACTGAACCTTCGGAATCCTTCCGGGATCATTCACGGACCCGAAAAAATCAGCCGCGAAAAACCGGGTGAAAAACTGAAAAGCTGAGAAGCAGAGGAGTCGCTCTTAACCCCAGCGGGGTGACTAAAACAGCTCTTGCGACTTACTTACGCCCGATGCCGCCTGCGAATGTGGCTCCACATCCCCGACCCACTGGGTCGGCGCACCGGGCCAAACCCTGGCACGGCGGCATGGGCGTCTCGGCGTGACTCGACATGGCCCTCTCGACATAGCTTTGACGTAACCCTGCGTGTATTATGTTATGGGCACTACAGAATTCAGGCGTGATACCGTGATATCATATGATGAACATTATATGATGAACAGTCGATAATCGGATAGAGGGAGGTAGACATTTGACGTTGGATGGAGGAATTCACTCGCATATGAAGAAAATATCGAAGATGTGCCGGGCGTGTACCGCTACAAGGGAGACATTGGGCATCAAGAATCTCGAAAGTAAGAGGTGGGTTGTAATTGGCGAGCAATGTATACTTTTCGGATATGCGCACTCGGAGCGGCAGGAACATCCTGGACAAGGTGAGCGCTTTATATGATCGCGCGGGGTTCGGGGAACTTATTGAAAAGGGGGACTTCGTCGCCATAAAGCTGCATGTCGGCGAGCCCGGCAATTTGGCCTATATCCAGCCTCCTGTCGTTCGCGTGATCGTTGAGAAGGTTAAGGCGGGGGGCGGGAAACCATTCCTCACGGATGCGAACACTCTTTACGTCGGGTGCCGTTCAAACGCCGTCGACCATGCTATATCCGCCATTCAGAACGGCTTCAGCTTCGCCACGGTGGGGGCGCCGTTTGTGGCGGCGGACGGGCTGCACGGGCACAGCACGGTCAAGGTCCCTATAAACGGGCCGAGGGTGAAGGAGGCGCGCATCGGGGCTGCGATCGCTGAGGCAGATGCCATGATAGCCCTGAGCCATTTCAAGGGCCATGAGGCGTCGGGATTCGGCGGGGCGATAAAGAATGTGGGGATGGGCTCTGCGTCCCGCGCCGGCAAGCAGGAGCAACATTCAAGCGTGAAGCCGGAGGTCGATGTGGCGAAGTGCCGGATGTGCGGGCGCTGCGTCAGGTGGTGCCCCGTAGGGGCGATCTCGTTTGAGCCCGGGCATCCTGCGAGGATCGACCACTCGAAGTGCATAGGATGCGCGGAGTGCACCATCAGCTGCCTCGATGAAGCGATAGCGGTGAACTGGACTGATGCCGAGATCAACGGGTTCCAGGAGCGCATGGCCGAATATGCCTACGCGGTGGTGAGCACGAAGAAGGGGAAATGCGGGTTCATGAATTTCGTCATGAACGTCTCGCCTGACTGCGATTGCGCCCCGTGGAACGACGCGCCCATAGTCCCCAACCAGGGCATCCTGGCATCGACCGACCCCGTCGCTATCGACCAGGCGAGCGTTGACCTGGTCAACGCGGCGCCGGGCATGCCAAACACCAGGCTGGGGGAGTCGCTCAACAGCGACGATAAGTTCGGCGCGATCCACCATGGTGTCGACTGGCACATTCAACTGGTTCACGGTGAGAAGCTAGGCCTTGGCACGAGGCAATACAAGCTCCTTGAGGTGAAATGAGACCTAGGGCTAAAGAATGAAGGAAAAGGAATTATCTGCCATAGCGGATGTAAAAAGAACCCCCGCGCCTGAGTCGAAATAATCGACGCAATCGACACCTACATTAACCATAACGAAAGGCGCGGGGAAACATGAATCGAATGAAGCAGTTAGTTAGGTGGCGCATGCCTCCAGAAGCTTCAGAAAACGCTCATAGGCATCGTCCCAGGCCCCTCGCTCCGCCGCCACCGGCTCGTAGGCGCGGAGAGGGAAGGACCTGCGCACCATCTCCCTCGCCTCGGCGATCGACCTTATATACCCGAGCGCCATTGCCTGCATGATCGAGTTGCCGATCGCCGTCGCCTCGACGGGCCCAGCTATCACCGGCCGGCCGGTGGCATTGGCGGCAAGCTGGCACAGGAGCGTATTCTTCGTCCCGCCCCCGACTATGTGAATAACCGGCAGCTTCCGCCCGAGGATGTCCTCGAGCCTCTCCACCACCCAGCGGTACTTCAAGGCAAGGCTGTCCAGCGCGCACCTTACGATCTCGCCCCTTGTCTGTGGCACGGGTTGCCCCGTTTCCTCGCAGCAGCGCTGGATCTCGGAGGGCATATCTTCGGGGCTGAGGAAACGCCCGCAATCCGGGTCTATTATCGATGCCAGCGGCCTGGCCCGGCGCGCCATCTCGGTGATCTGATCATAGGTCAGGGCCTCGCCGGCCCGCTCCCAGGCGCGGCGGCACTGCTGGACCAGCCATAATCCCGTGACATTCTTGAGGAGGCGGAACGTCCCGGCGACACCGCCCTCGTTGGTGAAATTCAAGGTCATGGTGAGCTCGTTGATTACGGGCCTGGTCACCTCCACCCCCACCAGGGACCATGTGCCCGAGCTGATGTATACGTAATCAGCCTGCCGCGCCGGCACCGCCGCCACAGCGCACGCCGTATCATGCCCGGCGGGGGCGATCACGGGGATTTCGCCGCCTGCCCCGATCTCCCGGGCCACCCACGGCCCCAGGGGCCCTATAACCGTGCCAGGCTGCACTATATGCGTAAATATGTGCCCTGGCAGCCCTAGTGCGTCAAGGATGGCCCGCGACCAGTCGCCCTCAGTCGGGTCATAAAGCTCCGATGTGGTCGCGATCGTGAATTCGCTGGCTTTCTTTCCCGTGAAGAGGAAATTGAAGAGATCGGGCAGCATCAGGAGGGTCTCGGCCATCTCCAGGATAGGCGAGCCTGATCTCTTCATGGCCCAGAGCTGGAAAATGGTATTTATCTGCATAAACTGGATCCCTGTCCTCCGGAATATCTCATCCTGAGGCAGGATCTTGAATACCTCACCCGCCGCCCCATCCGTCCGGTGGTCCCGGTAATGATGGGGATTGCCCAGCAGAACGTCGCCGCGGCCCAGCAGGCCGAAATCCACACCCCAGGTATCGACTCCTAGGCCTGCAAGGTCCTTTCCATGTTTCTGCATTGCAAGCCCGAGGCCCCGTTTCATCTCATGAAATAACCTCAGCACATCCCAGTGGAGCCCGTCGGGGATTCGAACGGGCTCATTGGGGAACCGGTGAACCTCCTCCAGGGAAAGGCCTTCCCCATCGAATTTCCCGAGAACGGCGCGGCCGCTTTCGGCTCCAAGGTCGAGGGCCAAAACCTTAAGAATCGATGACATAATACCGCAACACCCCTTCGTGAAATTCATCTTTAACCAGCGCTAATCTATCCTTACAAATCTTGCGACAGCCTCGGCTGCCACGGTGCCGTCAGGCAGAGTGAGGCGAGCCTCAGCACGGATCAGGCGCTCCTTTACTTCACGAACCAATCCCTCAACGGTGGTGCTACTGCCGATAGGCACCGGTGCCTTGAACCGGACCTCCATCGATGCAGTCACGGCGCCGATACCCTGCGATATGATGGCATGGGCCATTGCCTCGTCCAGCACGGTACTTATGATACCACCGTGGGTTATGCCCGCATAGCCCTGATAATCCGCCCGGGGCGTGAAACAACACGCGACCCTGCCTGATCCTGCCTTTTTGAACTCCAATCTCAAGCCGATGGGATTGTATGAGCCACACGCGAAGCATCTTCCATTATCCTGGAGCTGCATATTCTGAAGCTGCAAGAAATATTCCCCCTGGGAGGATGAAGGATAAGATGTTAGACAAATTATACCATATTTTGCATGGAAAAGCAACAGGAAACCCGCCTTATCTCAATGCCTCTTGTTTCATTCCTGGCAACGATGATATAATATGGCTATGCTCAGTGAGGATGAGCAATGAGCCGTGATCCTTTTAGGGAGTGATTTGACTCTTGAAACTCGGGACTTTCCTTTATAATGGATATAATGGACGCAACAATGGACGTAGTTTCATTGGAGCCCTGGCCGGCTCCGAGAGCGAGGCCGGCTCAAAGGTCATCCACCTGAATGCGGCCTATCGCGCGCGCCTTGCCGCCGAGGGCGAACCGTGTGCGGGGCGGCTGGCGGATGCCCTGCTGCCTGACGATATGGTAGCCTTCCTCGAGGGTGGCAGTCGAAGCTTGGAGGCTGCGGCGCAGGCAGTGGAGTTCGCGATGGCTGTGGCTGGCGCGGCCGGCGCGGTGACCGGCGCGGGGCTCGCTGGAGGGTTTGTCTATTCCACGGACGAGGTCAGGACCCTAGCGCCCATTGCGCGCCCGGGGAAGATAATATGCATTGGGCTCAATTACCGGGATCACGCAGCGGAGGTCGGGTCGGACCTGCCGGCCGAGCCGGTGCTGTTTTCCAAGTTCGCTAACGCCGTGGCAGGCCCGGGCGATCCCATAATCATCCCTCCTGTTACCTCGCAGGTGGATTACGAGGCTGAGCTCGCGGTGGTCATCGGGAGGCGGGGCCGGGACATTCCCTCCGACCGCGCCATGGAATATGTCGCAGGCTACACGGCCTTCAACGATGTGAGCGCGCGCGACCTCCAATTCAGGGACGGCCAGTGGATCAAGGGCAAGACGCTCGATGCCTTCGCCCCCATGGGGCCGCACCTCATAACGAGGGATGAGGTGCCCGACCCCGAAAACCTCACGATCAGGCTCCTCCTAAATGGCGGCGTCATGCAGGACTCCAACACCGCGCAGTTGATCTTCGGGGTCAGGGAGCTGATCGCCTACATTTCGAGCCTGATGACCCTCGAGCCCGGGGATATCATAGCCACGGGGACCCCCTCGGGCGTCGGGTTCAAGCGAAAGCCGCCGGTCTTCCTGAAGGATGGGGACGTCGTGACCGTCGAGATCGAAATGGTCGGGAGGCTCACCAATCCCGTCCGTCGTTTGAACGGCGCGGCCGGTTATTGACAGGGATACGACAGGGATAGCCGATACTCAGGATACCTCAAAATACCACCTCATCCTTACGTATGGCGGCGACGCCGATGCAGGTGTCGGCGGCGCCGTAGTATACGAAATAGGCATCATCAGCCTCGGCTGCGCCGCAGCTGAACACCACATTGGGGACGAGCCCGTTGATCTCCCAATCGAGCTCGGGCTCGAGGATTGGCTCGGGGTGCCGCGCCAGCACCCTTGTCGGGTCTTTCAGGTCCAGAAGGGCGGCGCCAAGGCGGTAGATGCGTTTCTCGTTGACGCCGTGGTATATGAGAAGCCATCCCCCGGGCGTCCTGATGGGGGGCCCGGCCGCCCCTATCTTGTATGAGTCCCAGCTGCCGGGAATCACGTCCATGATCTTTTGATGGTCGGCCCAGGTTTTGAGGTCATCCGAAAAGGCGATCCATATTCCCGGCGGCCGCCTGTGGAGCATGGCGTAGCGTCCCCGGATCCTCTCCGGGAAGAGCGCGGCGTCTTTATTTGGTTCGTCGAGGATGACCCCGTGCCTGGTCCACGCCCATGGGAAGGCGCCGGCGCCGGAGTTCTCGGGTCCGAGCCTCTTTGTGGATGCCATGGAGACGCGCACATCATCGAGGCTGCGGCCGCCGAAGGCCGTGTAGAGCATGTAATAGGTGCCCTCGAGCTTCGTGATCCTCGGGTCCTCGACGCCCCAGTCTTCCTGCGGCCCAAGGCCGGTGTAGATCGGCCTTTCAAACCTGGTGAAGTGAATTCCGTCCTCGCTTACAGCGTAACCGATGCTGGATATGAATCTCACGGTGAAGTCCCCGAAGGGACGATCGGTTGCACGATAGAAGAGGTGAAACAGGCCGCCTTCGTAAATGGCGGCGCAATTGAAGACCGCCGCCATCTCCCAGTCATGATCGGCGATGGGGGACAGGATGGGTTTAGCAGAAAGCCTCTCGAGCCTCACGGTTTATCTATGATTCTCCTCTCCTGTAATCCTTTCTGTAGTCCTTTCAATCACGTAGCCCTTTCAACCACAAGGATAGCAAAACCTCTCCCCGTGTCAATCGTTTATAAATAGCCAGAACCCGCAGCAACCTGGGCCGCGTGCCATATATTAGATCAGGCGGATAAATAAGTGCTGGCCTCAATTCAATAATAACCTTCAACTGTTGATATACCGTTTAAGTATCGATTAAATCCGCCTGCAATGGTGGCTGCCCCTAAAGGGATTGCCACCGCCAGATAGAAATCGAGGTGCATGCCGATGGTGATACGGGTTTGGGGTTATTACGGCGCGGAATCAATGCCATCTCTGCAGCGATTTTACCGTCATATGACGGGTATATCGGGCTGGTGGTTTCGCTTCACCACGGGGGGCGATGTCCTCGGCACCCCGGATATGGAGGCATATGAATTTGCGCGGTCCAGGGGGCTCAGGGTCATGGGGACCTTTCACAATTTCCTCGAGGGGAGGTTCATCCGGGAGATAGCACATGCCATACTCACGGACCCCGCAGCGAAGAGGAGGGCCATCGATAGTGCGATAGCAGCAGCCCGGCAGTTCAAATTAGACGGGATTCACATAGACCTCGAAAACGTCGATCCCAATGATCGCCAGGCGCTGACCAGTTTTATGCGGGAACTCTACATGACATCAGGTCCATACAGGATACTGGTCACCCAGGCCGTCCCTGGGAAGACTGAAGAGGATCCCAGGCACCCCTGGTCCGGCGGATTCGACTACGCGGTCCTCTCGCGTTATACGGACTGGCTTGTGATCCTGGCATATGAGGAGCACTCGTTCACAGGGCCTCCTGGCCCATTAGCATCCTACAACTGGTACAGGACGGTAATGAATTTCGCGCTTTCGCAGGTGCCGCTCAGGAAGCTGTTCATGGCTATAGGGGTCTATGGCTACGACTGGCCGCTTGCCCCCATCGAGCCAGCAGCGACTGTGACGTTCGAGGATGTCATGAGGATATCGGAAACCTACAACGCCCCGCTGGTAGTCGATCCCGTCTCGCGCGAGTGCACGCTGGTCTACCTCGCCCCCGGTGCCGACTCGGGGAGGTGGCACGTGGTCTGGTACCAATGCTTCGAATCCGTCGAGTGGAAGCTCGCGCTGGTGCGCGAGCATAGTATCCCGGGCGTCGCCATCTGGGAGCTCGGCCAGGAGGACCCGCGGATCTGGACGCTCATCCCACCCCGGGGGGCTTAACCTGGAGGGCCCAGCCCACCTGGAGGGCTTAGTCCGCGAAGAGGCTGAGCTGCGTCCCTGACGCGCCACCGTCCCTATTCCCCCTGTTCTTCCTGTTCCCCCTGGGCCCCACCAGGCGAACCTCCCGCTGGATGTAGTCCGGGGGGATCTCACTGAGGAAGCGGGAAGGGGGGGCCTGCCCGCTCGTCCCAGGCCGGGCCCGCTTTCGTGCCGACAGGAGGATGAGCTCGTCCACGGCGCGCGTCATCCCGACATAGAATAGCCGTCTTTCCTCCGAGACGTCTTCCAAGACGTCCAGGTCGCCTGGTGCATCATCGCCCGGTGCATCGCGCCGGCCCGTGCCAGGGCCGTTCTTTACATTGGTCTCGTCAGTATAGGAGGCCGAAGCCTCGGCGGAGCCCCTGAAGGGCAGTATCCCCTCCTCGACTCCGGCGATGAACACCACCGGGAATTCGAGCCCCTTGGCCGCGTGAAGAGTCATCAAGGTCACGGCCTCGGGCACGGTCATCATATTCACAATATTCACGTTGCCCCCGGGCCTTTCATGATCAGCCTCTCGGGCGAGGTTGATCCCGGATATGAAAGACTCCAGGCTCTCGAAGCGGGAAGCGACTCTCATGAGTCGTTTCAAGGCTTCGCTCACCCGGGCTCCGGCTCCATCTTGGACGCCTTCCTCTCGTCCTTCTTCCTCCGCAATCCACCGCTCCAGCACCTGACCAGGCGGCTCGGACATGCTGAGGCTTCTATACGCCTCGAGCCGCTCCTGAAGCCGGGCCCTGAGTTCCCCTGGGTCTCCCCCGCCTTTCATACCCGTCTTCCTACCTGAGGCGAGGGCTGCAAGACAGCGTGAGAGGTGGAATTCGTCCCCGGGGTTCACAATGCATTTCAGAAAGGCCAGGGCTGCGCGAACGCCTCTATCCTCGAGGAAGCTCTCGCGCCCCACGATGCGATATGGGATGCCCTCCTTCAGGAAGCATTCCTCCAGGACCTCGCCCTGGCGCCCCGTGCGGAAGAGGACGGCGATATCCGAGAAACTCCTGCTCACATCGCCCGCGCCCGCACCTGGTCCCGCATTGCCCGAATCTGGAAGCCCGGCAGCCAGCCTCTCTGGCCCGGCTTCGTCCCGGAATTCGCCCCGGGCTTCGCCCTGCCGGCCACCGCCCTGGCCGTGGGCCTGGAGCATGGTCGCGCCCCCGACCATACGCCCTATCTCCCTTACAATTGCAATCCCCTCGGCGATCTCCCCCGGGACTTCGATGTGGCGTATCCTGGGACCGTCGCCTCTGGCGGATTCGAGCTCGAACCCTGCGCAATCCCGGTTATGGGCTATGACCGCCGAGGCGGCCCGGAGGATCTGGGATGTCGAACGGTAGTTCACTCTGAGCCTGTAAACGCTGGAACCGGGGAAATCCTCCTTGAGCCTGTCGAAAAACCTGTGATCTGACCCTCGGAACCCGTAGATCGCCTGGTCCGGGTCTCCGATTACGAAGAGCCGGGTGCCGTCGCCCGCCCAGAGCTTCACGAGTTCATATTGAATGGGGTTTACATCCTGGAATTCGTCGACCAGGAGGTGTGTGAAGCGGTCGAGCCACCCCTCCGGCAGGCTGGCTCCCGCCAGGCCGGTCTCCCGCCCGCCTTGCCGCAGCAGGCGCACGGCCTCGAGGAGTATGTCGTCATAATCGAGGGCCATGTATCGGGCCAGCCTTTCCTGGTAAGCCTGATAGACTTGGGATATCTCCCCGCCCGGGGCGAGGGCCGCAGCATCGGATGGCCCGATGCCCCGGCCCTTCAGGAGCGAGATATATCTCTGAGCCTCCCTCGCGTTGATGCGCCTCCCGGTCCCGTACTCCCTCAGGGTCTCCTCGATGACTGCCCGGGAATCGAATTCATCGAGGATAACCAGGGGTCCGGTGCGGCCCGTTGAAGCCTTGAGCATGTCCAGGCAGATACTGTGAAATGTCCCTATGGTAATAGCTTCCAGACCGTCCATGCTATTGCCCGGGCCGACGCCATCAATTCTGTGGCCGTTATTAATATTAATACTGTTGACGATGTCCCTGACACGCGTCCGCATCTCGCCGGCGGCCTTATTGGTGAATGTGACGGCCGTGATCTGCCCGGGGTCCACGCCGCGTTCCTTGATCAGATAGACAATGCGGTGGGCAAGGGTGCGGGTCTTGCCGGTGCCTGGGCCGGCGATCACAATGATGGGGCCGGATCCTGCCGTGACTACCTCGCGCTGGTCACGGTTGAGCCCGGCAGCCGCACCCACCAAGGCTTCGTGGGAAGGGGCGGGTGCCGTGGTCGGGGCTGGTGCATGAGCCGCAATCCTGGCTGAAGCATCCAGGGTTGCGGCTGCATCGACTGCATCGGTTGCACCGGCCGTGGCGGGCGCATCGGCTATAGCACTTGCCCTGGTTGCAGCGATTGCAGGGGCCGCTGAAGCGGTAGTGGCGGCAGGCTCGGCAAGGAAGCCCGATTCAGCTAAAAACGAACCAGAAGGCGAGCTCGATGGCAGGAAACCGAACAGGCTGCCCTGCCCCTGCAGGCGCCGCCTATCCTCCTCGCGCATTATCACGATGCTGCCGTACTCGCCGTCGAACCCGGGCTTGATCTCGACCTCGCCCGCCCTGACCCTCCGGATCGCCTCGGCTACGGCCGGGCCGGCTATGGACCTTACATCCTCGATAGAGGACTCCCTCAGGA
Organism: Bacillota bacterium; assembly: GCA_013178125.1. Taxonomy (NCBI): domain Bacteria; kingdom Bacillati; phylum Bacillota; species Bacillota bacterium. Next base: position 158,572 of record JABLXJ010000006.1, read on the forward strand.
CCGTAAGCTCGGGGCCGAGGGCTCGTATGAGCGCCAGGTATTGCTCGCGCACCTGCTTCGAGGACTCGCCGACGCCGATGGCCGAGGCGATAACCTGCCCGAGGGGCACCAGGCTCTCGAAGTGCCGCGCAGCCGGGGGGGGCGCCCCCTCGGGCCTGTCGGCGAGCTCCTCGACCCTGTGAAGGACCCCAACCGTGACCCCCCGGCCGCACGCGGGGCAGATCCCACCCGCCGCCCGGGTCTGGGATGGCTTCCACCGGACCCCGCACCCCCTGTGCCCATCATAGTGGTATTTCCCCTCCTCGGGGAAGAATTCCAGGGTCCCGATGAACCGCGCGGGATCGCGATCTCGGAGGGCCTCGCGTATGGCGTCGAAGGATAACCCGGTATCGAAGATATTCGCCTCGCGGGCGAGGTTGGCCGGGGAATGGGCATCAGAATTGGAAACCAGCGCGAAGCGGTCGAGCGCCGAGAAACGCCAGTTCATCGGCGGGTCCGATGAAAGGCCGGTCTCCACGGCATAGATGTGTCCGGTGAGGTCGTCGAAGCACTCCTCGATCGCGTCGAATCCCGAGTTCGCGCCGAAGAGCGAGAAATGGGGGGTCCAGATGTGAGCCGGTATGAATAGAGCCTCTGGGCACGCCTCCAGGGTCATCTCCAGGAGGATGCGGCTATCGAGCCCCAGGATCGGCCGCCCGTCTGAGTGTATATTGCCCACCTGTTCTAGGCGGCTGCTCAGCGCGTCTGCCGCCTCGAAACTTGGGAGGAGGATGAGGTGGTGAATCTTGCGGGTTCTCCCGGCCTTCTTATAGATGGTGCTGATCTCGCCGGCGAGGACGAATCTGACCTGGGCCCCGCCCAGCCAGGGGATGCCATCGGCGGCCCGGCGGCCGGCAGCATCCAAGAATTCATCCTTCAGCTTGTAAGTCCCGTAGCCATCCGGAGCGGGCTCCAATTTTTGACGCAGCTCCTCCCGCCACCCGGGGTGGGTGAAATCCCCCGTGCCTACTAGCGTGAGCCCTTTGTATGCCGCCCAGCGGTGGAGTTCCTCAGGGGTGCAGTCCCCGCTCGTAGCCCTTGAATAACGCGAGTGGATGTGTAAATCAGCAATAAACCTCATGAATTGCTTGATCCCTCCCTGGCCTCGCCCCTCCAGGCCGCAAGCCGCCTGAGCGCTTTCAACTTATCTGTCTGGCCCAGCCTGGCCCTGCGCAGGGCGTCCTCGAGGACCTGGATGGACCTGTCGTAGCTGGCCCGGTTAACGGGGAATGGGTGGCCGTCCTTGCCGCCATGTGCGAAGGAATACCTGACAGGGTCCCTGCGGCTCGCCCTGGCGCCATAGGTCACCTCGGCGACCATGGCCAGCGCCCTGATAGTGGCCGGGCCGACGCCGGGGGTGGAGAGGAGCGTCTCGAAGTCCTCGGGCTGGCGTTCATACGCCGCCCGTAAGGCCTTCGCGAGCCTGGCTGTCCCGGGGATGGCGTGTGCGGAGGGGAGGCTCAACACCTTTCCCGCCTCTTCGAGGATCACGCCCGTTTCCACCCTGGCCAAAAGGGTTGAAGCTTCGCGGGCCTTATCGCTCTCGGCGGCCACCATATTGAGGACCTCGCCGGCGTGGATGCGATCGGACGAGATGCCCGCGTGCGGCTCGCAGACGAAGCTGAAATCCCCCAAGGTCTGACCGATCCAGTGATAGCGCCTGGCCCAGCCCGTCCTATCGTTCATGCCCTGCTGGACCACGGCCCAGCTGCCGTCCGCCGTAAAAACAAACAGGTGATGGTATATATCATACCCATCCTGGAGCGCTGCGGAGTCCACCTTGGCGGCCATCCTGCTCGCATACTGCAGATTGACGAGCGCTGAGGGGAGGCCATGCCTCTCGCACGCATCTGCGATCTCCAGGGGCGTCTTCCGGGAGGTTGCGCCCTTGCCGCCTGCGAAAAAGATGCCGAGATCGCCCTCGCGGGCGCGCAATCCCTCCTTGAGCGCCCCGCAGACAGTGGTCGTGATGCCGGATGAGTGCCAGTCGAAGCCAAGGACGCACCCGAGCGCCTGGAACCACACAGGGTCGGAGAGGCGCTGCAAGACCTCCCGGGGACCGAATTCCTCCACGATAATCTCGATTATCGCGGCCCCCAGCAGCTTCATCCGGGAAAAGAGCCATGCAGGGCACTTGCCGGAGTGGAGGGGCAGGTTTGCCGTACCGCTTCTCATGTCGGGTCGCTCCCCCTTTCATCAACGAGCATACCACAAGATGGCATGATGGACAATGATCAGCCTACTCATACCGCAGGGCCTGGATAGGGTCCAGATTCGCGGCCTTGTAAGCGGGATAAACCCCGAATATGAGGCCAACAAGCGAGCTCGAGGCAAAGGCTATAGCCACTGCCAGGGGTGACACGCTGGCGGGGATCGGAGAGACGGCAGCAATCAGATGAGCCCCGAGGGCTCCAAGTATTATTCCGATAACGCCCCCTGTGAGGCACAACATTATCGCCTCAATGACAAACTGGCGCAGGACGTCCCCCTTCCTGGCCCCGACCGCCTTCCTTATCCCGATCTCCCGGGTGCGCTCGGTCACGGTGACCAACATGATATTCATCACGCCTATCCCGCCCACAAGCAGGGAGATGCCCCCTATCCCGCCGAGGATGGCCGTGAAGATCGCCAGGATCACCCCGGCGGATTCGAGAAAGGACTCGGAGCTCTGGGTGAGAAACTTGTTGTTCTCGCCATAGCGCCGTCGCAAAAAGGCGTTGACCTCGTCCACCGCCAGCCTCACCGACTCAACGCCGGTCGCCTGCGCCAGGACGAAAGATATCCTGTCCGACCCCGTGAGCCTCCGCGCGATGCTCGCCGGGAGGTAAACGTAGGAATCTTCCGTGTCCATGCCACCAAATAGGCCGCTCTGTCCCCTCCGCTTCATAACGCCGATTACGGTGCAGCTGAAGTCATTGATCCTGATAGTTTCGCCAATAGGGTCCCTGGACCCGAAGAGCTTATCAGCTATATCCCAGCCGAGGACCGCAACCGTGCGCCTCCCACGGACGTCGGACTCGGAGAAGAATCTCCCTGCATCCATGCTGAAGCCCTGCATCCAGGCGAATTCATCGTTTACGCAGACCATGGTCGTCGCTTCATCCTCACTCCCATATTTCACGGTCCCTCTTGCGTTGATATGAGGGCTCACGTAGCGAAGGTGGGGGCATGAGGTCTTCAAGAGATCGACGTCTTCAAATGATAGATACGGGATATCTCCCATCCTCACGTCTTCATTGTAGTAGTTCGGCTGGACGAACACCATATTGGAGCCCATCCCCTCGAGCTCCCCGGTTACCTCGAGGCGCGCGCCCTCGCCGATCGAGACCATGGTTATGACAGACGCGACGCCGATGACGATGCCGAGCAGGGTGAGCGCCGAACGGAGCTTATTTGCCATGATGCTGGCGAGAGCCAGGCTGACGTATTCCCTAAATCCCATATCAATCCGTTATCCTCCAAGCGTTCGTCGAAGATGGTCTCAGGAGCGTTTCTCCCCTCCACGCGTTCCAGCCACCGCGCCTGCTGTCTCTACCTTTACGGCATCCCCATCCTTCAGGGTCTTCAGGGCCTGATAGCTCCCGGTGACCACCTCATCACCGGGCTTGATGCCGCTCAGTATCTCCGTGTCCGTAGCGGTCTCCATCCCCGTCCCGACCTCGACCTCCCGGGCCTTCCCGTCTCTCACCACAAACACGACCTTGCGGGCCTTTTGAGCGCCTGCCGCCTGGCTCCGGCTCTCTGGTGACCCTGGCCCTGGTGACCGCCCACCCGACTCCCGGCCTGTCACCTCACGCTCGACAACGGCCTGGCTCGGGACGGATACCACCTTCTCCCTATCATACACGACTATCTGGGCATCAGCGGTCATACCCGGGCGCAGGGTCTCATCCCCATTATCCACGGATACCTCCACGGTAAACTTCGGGACGGACCCATCCAGCGTAGCCTGCGGGGCGATCCTCTCGACCCTCCCCGCGAACTCGCGCGACGGGGCTGCATCGCAGGTGACCCTGACGGTCTGACCCACCTTCACCTTGCCGATGTCCACCTCATCCACCTTCGCCTTCAAGATGATGCGGTCAAGGTCGAGGATGGTCATGAGTAGGGTGCCTTCCTGCATAGCCCCTCCCTCTTTCGCGGCGATTCCAGCCACGACCCCTGAAATGCCGGCCTTCACGTCCTTTGCTGCAAGCTGCCTCTCCGCCCTTGCACAGGCGGCCTCAGCCTGCTGTATCCTCAGCTCGAGAGCCCTCCTGCGCTGCGACTGCGACCTGGCAGCATTAATCGCGAGCTCCAGGCCGATCTCGGCATCCTTGACCTCCGAGCGGGCCACGACGAGTTGGGATTCGGTTGGGCCTTCGATAATATCATCATATTGCCTCCTGGCAGACTCATAGCGCGCCCGCGCGATCTTCTCCTGGGTGGCTGCCTCATTGAATGCGTTCCTGGAGACGGCGCCCGCCTCAAACAGGGATCGCATCTTTGAAAGATTCGCCTCGGCATCGCGCAGCGTTACGCCGGCCTCATCAAGGGCCGCCTTAGCCTGGGCGACCTTCGCATCCTCGGGCCCGGCCTCGAGCTCCGCCAGGCGCGCCCTCGCCGCCTCGAGCCTCGCCCGGGCCTGGGCAACCTTTGGGTCGCCGGCAGGATCGCCGTGACCGCCGCGCCCCGCGGCACCGCTCCCGGCGCCCCCAGCGCTTCCAGCTGAGGCATCGAGCTCGGCAAGGTCAGCCCTTGCCGCCGCCAGAGCCGCCCTGGCTTCATCAAACTGCAGTTTGAGGTCGGATGACTTAAACGCCAAAAGGACCTGGCCCTGTTCCACCCTGTCCCCGTCCTTGACGTAGAGCCGCTCGACCAGCCCTGAAATCGGGCTCCTGACCTCATATGAGCGGGAGGACTCTATAACGCCCGAGCCAGGCACCGTGGCCGTAAACCTTCCCTCCCGCGCAACGGCCGTCTCCACGGATTTCCCGGGCGGGCTGAATAACCCCTTTTTCTTCGCAACGACGCCGATCCCCAGGCTCACCGCGACAATAACCAGGATCGCAACAAGCCCGAACAGCGCTTTCCTCCAGGATACTCTGCGGGACAATCTACGTCACCTCGCCTTAGCTGGTGCCTTATATGGCCAAACCCGTAATAGGAATATGATTAGTTGCCTGCAGCGGAATTGTTGCTCCAAAAGCCTAAAATTCTTCTTCCTATCCTGTATATCCTTCCGGGGCCTATCATAATTTTACGATAGGAGCCAGGCAATTCATGAAGGAAAATAGCTGGTACGCCCGAAGTATTAAGGAAAGAGGCCTAAAAACTGGCTGCTCCCTGAATAGAGATTGACCTGAATCCGAGATTGGCAAAAGATCGACTTGTATATGGAAGGAGCATGATTTCTTATGGTTTCTGAAATAAATCCGGGGACGGGGGGAAATGGCGAGGGGGATAAGCGCCGACCCGGTCCTGTCGAGCGGTTTCTCACCATCATGATCGACCCTGCAGGGACATTCAAGGATATAGTCGAGCGCCCGGACTTCGCGATCCCTGTTGTCCTGGCGGTCCTCACGGCGCTTCTGGGAATTCCCGTCGCGATGCATTCGGTCAAGAACCTGCCCCCGCAGCCCGGCGTGCCGCCAGCTCTGATGAGCCCCGCCGTTGCCGGGGGCATCGCGGCCGTATCAGCCCTCGTGATGCTCCTCATCTGGTGGCCGGTGCGGGCGCTCATATTCATGGGCCTCGGCGCCGCGCTCGGTTCGCGCGTTGATTTCAAGAAGAGCCTCGCGGTGGCGGGCTATCTCAATTACTCCGCGTTTATCTCGTCGCTGATCTCGGCCATAACCATGCTCGCCCTGGGATCCCCCGTGATGCCCGGCCTCGGAATGGGGCTATCGCCGGAGCAGCTTGCGACGCCCAGGGGGGTATTGCTCTCCAATCTGAATATAGGCTCTCTTATCTACATCTATCTGAGCATATTCGGCCTCTCCGAGCTGTGGAGGACGTCCCGTGCACGGGCCCTGGCGGCCACCGTGATAATGTGGGCGCTTGTCCTCGCGGCGAGCGCCGGCCTGGCAAAGCTGGGGGAGAGCTTCCGCGGGTTGGTCCCGAGGCAATGAAAATGAAGGTGGAAAGGTAAAGGTGAAGCGTAAAGCGGTTATATAATCTCGATCTTACCATACTCACCATCGAAGCCGGGGGTGATATTGACCTCGCCCGCCCTCACCCGCCGGACGGCCTCGGCTATCTCCGGGCCGGCGACGCGCGCCAGGTCATCGATGGCGATGTCGCGCAGGATCGAAAGCTCTGGACCGAGCTCCCTGAGCATGGCGTAGTAGCGTGCCTGGACCTTTTTAGTCGATTCGCCGACCCCCAAGGCGGAGGCGATGACCTCAGATAGGGGTATGAGGCTCTCGAAGTGCCGCGCAGCCGGGGGCGTCGCCCCCTCGGGCCTGTCGGCGAGCTCCTCGACCCGGTGGAGGACCCCGACCGTGACCCTCCGGCCGCACACGGGGCATATCCCGCCCGCCGCCCGGGTCTGGGATGGCTTCCACCGGACCCCGCACCCCCTGTGCCCATCATAGTGGTATTTTCCCTCCTCGGGGAAGAATTCCAGGGTCCCGATGAACCCATCCGGATCGCGTCTCCGGAGCGCCTCCCTTATAGCGGTATAGGATAGCTCCGTATCAAAGATGTTGGCCTCGCGGGCCAACTTGCGCGGTGAGTGAGCATCGGAATTCGATGTGAGGGTAAACCGGTCGAGCGCTGAAAGCCGCCAGTTCATCGGCGGGTCCGATGAAAGGCCGGTCTCAACCGTGCAGATGTATTCGACCAGGTCCCCGTAACACTCGTCGATCCTGTCAAATCCAGAGTGGGCGCCAAACACCGAGAAATGGGGCGTCCAGATGTGAGCCGGTATGAATAAAGCCTCCGGGCATATATCAAGGGTCATTTGAAGGAGTTCGCGGCTATCGAGCCCCAGGATCGGCCGGCCGTCGGAGCGGAGGTTCCCGATCCCGTCCAGGCGCCGGCTCAATTCATCTGCGGCATCGAAGCTAGGCAGGAGTATGAGGTTGTGAATCTTGCGGGTCCTCCCGGCCTTCTTGTATATGGTGCTGATCTCGCCCGAGAGCATGAATCTGACCTGTACCCCACCCAGCCAGGGGATCCCCTCGGCAGAGGCTTCATCCACGACTGCCCTGCGAAATTCATCCTTGAGCAGGTAGGTTCCATCGCCGTCCTCGGCGGATTCCAGCTTCTGCCTGAGCTCTTCCCGCCACGCAGGATGGGTGAAATCCCCCGTACCAACGAGGGCGACCCCCTTGTAAGCCGCCCAGCGGTAGAGCCCCTCAGGCACGCAATCCTTGCTTGTAGCCCGTGAGTAGTGTGAATGAATGTGTAGATCGGCGATGAACCTCATGCGAACAGCGCGACCTCCATGACGGCGATTATAGTTACAGGTAGTAGTCTGCCCATATGCATCTATTTCATTACGCGACGCGTGACTCCTATGTGGCGTGGCGTGCAGGGATGGTAGGGTATCATGCAGGGGCGGCGCGCCCTATGGCCGCGTCCGCCGGGCGGAACAGAGGCGCGACGCCCGAGGCAAACCCCACAAGCGGCAAGTGTCTATAAGCACTTATCCAGCGCCGCCACAATCTCGTCCCTCACCCGCGCATCACCCTCTCTCCGATAACGCTCCTCGAGAGACCTCCTGCCCCTGGCCCCGCCAATGACCCCCAGCGACCAGGCAGCATGCCCCCGGATTACAGGCCTCGGATCATCCAGGCAGGCCTCCAAAACCGGGATCGCCAGGTCCACGGCGTGATCGTCCATCAAGTTCCCCAGGGCGATTACGGCGTTGCGCTGCAGGATCGTCCTCCCTCTCCAGCCTGCTGCCGTAAGGCCATATGCCTCCTTGAATCTGGAGTTAGACACGGCTAAAACATCCAGGAGATCAGGGGCCACATCATCCCAACTCCGGGGCCGGAAGGCTGCAAGCCCGGCGGGGGCAACCCTCTTATTCCTCGGACAGACCTCCTGGCACGTATCGCACCCGTAAAGGCGGAACCCCATCTTCGGACGCATATCACGCGGTACAAAACCCCGCATCTGCGTGATATATGAAAGACATATGTTTGCATTGGTAACATAGGGACTGCGCGGGTCCAGGGCGCCCGTGGGACATGCCCTGAGACATATGTCGCACTCGCCACACCCATAACCGCCGTGCTCGTCGCGCCCACCTGTCGCTGGCACGGGAGAGCCGGGCCCGGTCGAGGGGGTATCAGGCTCGAGCTCCAGGTCCGTCAGGATCTCGCCAAGGAAAACCCAGGAACCGTACCTTTGCGTGAATATGCTGCAGTTCTTTCCATACCAGCCCGTTCCCGCCCGCTGGGCTATAGCCCTATCTACCAGGGGGCCTGTATCAACAAAACTTGCGAGCCGCACGGCCCGTGGAGCATTCTGGGCGAGGAAATCGCCGAGCCGCCGGAGGATATCCCTCACAACAACGTGATAATCTTTGCCCCACGCAGACATAGATATCCGCCCCTTCAGCTTCCCGCGCAGCTCCTCCCCGCCGCGACCAGGCTCCTTCTTACCCGGATCAGGCTCCTGCTCCTGCTTAGATGGGATCGCACCCAGAGGCGTGGCATATGGCACGGCAACGGCGATAATCGATCGCGTCCCGGGCATGACCCTACCTGGATCGCACCTCAGCTCTATATCCTGTTCCTCGAATGGGGATCGATGGCCATCCCTCTCCCGTTCTCTCAATACCCTCTCCAGGTGCATGAAGGGCGAAGCGTCGGCAACCCCCACGATCTCAACGCCTATCGATCTCGCGAATTCCTTCAGCTTGTCCTTTAAAGGTATATAATTGAGGGCCAACTTCACGATTACCCTTCCCTCTCTTTCCCGTTCCCAGTTCCAATGCCGGCATCAAACCGCCGGACCGGGTCGAGCTTATTACTTCGCGATCATGCCATTTCAACGAGCGAGAGCGCCATCTCAAATGGTAACCCTCTTATCCAGGGGCGTCAACCCAGAAGGCGTCAACATGTAATAATTAGCCTTAGAAGGAATCGGGGGCCTGGATGTAGAAGAAATTTATGGCCGCATATTTAACAGGCTCTGCGAATTTCTATTATGTGCAGCTCTACATTGATAACCTTAAATTGTTTGAAGGTCCTCTGCGGAATTGGTCGTTCTAGTTGGCGCCCGGGTTACATATTTTTAGGACATGGCCAAGTTTTAGAAAGGGGGAGGAACCGTGCTGGAGTTGATTGGTCTCGTGGTCGTTGTATGGTTTATCATCCACCTGCTCGAGAAGAATATAAAATAAGGCGCAAACCGCAACCAGTCCGGACCGGAGAGGGACCGGACATTTGCTCACGAGGGAGGCATTAAGCCTCCCTTTTTCGCCTTGCCGTTGCTCCCTCGCAGCGTGACCGGGGACGGCGCCGCCCTGGCGCGGCGCAAAGTAAACTGCAGCTGGAGGGATTTTCGGGGACAATCAAGAGGATTTCCATAGATGGATAGCGAATGATTTAGCGTAACATAGCCTGCATAGGAAACACTCGGGAGTAGTCCGCAGAGTATCCATAGGGAGTAACCCGGGGAAGCGATAGAAGAGATAAAGGGAATCGTAGATAAAAAAAGAAACCATAGATTAGGTATAGAATAGGATAGATAGATCATGAATGGCCTGGGCGACCTGTCCTTGAATACACCTCAAAGGTCAGAGGATGAGGGGGAGCGATGAGTGAAACCGATTCGCATAGTGACCGATAGCACCGCCTATCTACCCAAGGGCTGGCTGGAAGACCATGGAGTGGCGGTTGTTCCCTTGCTGGTAAATATGAATTCCTCAACATACAGGGAGGGCTTCGATATCTCGAATAGCGAGTTTTACGCCAGGCTCAGGCAAGCCAAGGAGCCTCCCACGACATCCCAGCCGTCCGCCGGCGAATTCCTGGAGACATATAAGCATCTCATCGACGCCGGCGCGCAGACGATCATCTCGATCCACATATCCGGCGGTATCAGCGGCACCGTCAATTCAGCCCAGGGTGCCGCTGGGATGCTCAGGGATGCCGATATCACCGTGATCGACTCGAGATCCACCGGCCCCGCCCTCGGCTTCATTGTCCAGGAAGCCGTGGCGCTCGTCGAGGCTGGCGCAGGCAAGGATGCCATCATGAAGCGGCTGGATTACCTCATCGACCATATGCGCACGCTTTTCGTCGTAACGGACCTGATGTATCTCCACAAGGGCGGGCGCCTATCCGGCGCGCAGGCCATAATAGGGTCGATCCTGCAGATCAAACCCGTCCTCCACTTCACCGGCGGGCGCATCGAGGTCCTGGAAAAGGTCAGGACCGAACGCCGCGCGCTCGAAAGGATAACAGATTTGATGCAGGCCGAGGGCGCCGGGGGCAGGCTCCCGACGCGACTTACTATCGCATACGCAGATAACCGGGATAAGGCAGATGGGGTCAGAAGAAGCCTTTTGGAACGGTTCCCCGGCCTCCAGGTCGAGAACGTTGAAATCGGCCCGGTCATTGCAACCCATGTGGGCCCGGGGCTCATTGGATTCCAGTTTTACTACGGCTAAGCTAAGTGTAAACTCGAAGATTACCGCCACTTTTCCAGGAGTTACGGTGCTTGCGCGACGGGGCCTTTGAAATTTGGCAAGGCCCTCGCGCCAAATTTCAACGGAGGCGCGCCGCAAGCGCGCCGTCCCCGGAGCGCAACACCGTAAGTCCTGGGACGTGCTGGTAAAACTGGCATAAATTAAGGAACCTGCACTTAGAATAGGATCTTCTGCCTCCTCATATAGACATTCAAAACGATGCCGATTGCAATGAGATCGGCGAGCATGGCGCTACCCCCATAGCTCAAAAAGGGAAGCGGTATCCCCGTCACCGGCATGACGCTCATCGTCATGCCGATGTTTATCAACACGTGGAACAGCAACATCGAAGCCACCCCGGCGGCGAGCAGGGAGCCATACTTGTCCTTTGCTTGCCAGGAGGCCTGTAAGCAGCGCCAGATGATGAAGAGGTAAACCAGGAGAACGATGACTGCCCCGATGAATCCCAGTTCCTCGCCGACGACCGAAAAAATAAAGTCCGTATGGTGGGCGGGAAGAAAATTGAGCTTGGCCTGCGTGCCCCCGAAGAGCCCCTTGCCGAAGAGCCGGCCTGAGCCAATCGCGATGGTCGACTGGATGACATTATATCCATCCCCCATCGGGTCCCGGTATGGGTTGAGGAAGATCAATAGCCTGGCCCGCTGGTAGGGTTTTAAGAGGAAGAAGTATATAAAAGGTGAGAGAGCGCCTGTCCCTGCGGCTATCACAGCCAGGTCCCGCGTCCTGGCGCCGGCTATGTAGACCATGCCCAGGACGATGGCCGCAAACACCAGGACGGTCCCGAGATCGTTCTGCAATAGGATCAATGCCATGGGGATGCCCGCGTGGATGAAGGGGGGAATCAACCCTAGAAACGTATCGATATCATCCCTTTTCGCCAGGTGATCCGCCAGGGTTATTATCACGGCCACCTTGGCAAGCTCCGATGGTTGCAGAGCCAACGGCCCCAGCCTGAACCAGCTCTGGGCGCCCGAGACCCTTTGCCCTGCAATGAGGACGGCAGCCAGCAGCGCAATATTCCCGAGGTAGATTGGATTCCTTATGCGCTCGAGAAGCCGGTAATCGGTGCTGAGCATAAAGAGGACAGCCAGCACCCCCAGCACTGCCGCGAGCGCCTGCCTCTTCACAAAATAGAAGGGGTCTCCGAGGTTTTCGCCCCTGTTAGCACAGGTCGCGCTGTATATTATGATGATGCCGAAAACCACCAACGCGAGCGTGGCACATAATAGCCCATAATCGATGTTCTTTGCAAGACGCCTGTCAATTAGCATACCTTCGCGCCCCTGCAGCCTTTCGCCCGGGGGCGGCCTCCCGGATTAATAATTACCAGCCAGTCGCCTGGTAGCGTTCACCGCTCCCCGGCCGTCCTTTTCACGCAGATGACCGGGATGCTTGCAACCAAAGCCACCGAATCCCTGGACGAGTCCAGCTGGACGCTCGTTCCGGCCTCATCGATATCCATATATTTCGAGATCACCTCTATGAGGTCCGACTTTAGGCTCTCGAAAACCTGGGGCGAGACGTCAGCCCTATCGTGGATCAACACAAGCCGGAGCCTTTCCCTTGCAAGATCCTTACTGTGTATTTCCTCCTCTTTGGTGAAAAGACGACGCAGCAACTCAAACACCGAGAACACCGAGACTCCTCCTTCCGGGACTTGTAGCGCCCCCGTAACCACCTGTAGCCATCTCATCCCGGGGTTGCCTGATTACCTGGCCAGGCCTATAAGGCGTTTTATACGAGAAATGAAGCCGTTGCTGGGCTCGAGCGGCATGAAGGGAACCTCCTCGCCTTCCAGCCGCCTTGTTATATTGCGGAAAGCCTGGCCCGCCCTCGACGCGTCATCCAGGACGGCTGGCTCACCCCTATTGGTTGACACAACAATGCTTTCATCCTCCGGCACGATCCCCAAGAGCTCTATAGACAGGATATCCAGTACATCCCTGATGTCCAGCATATCACCCCGCCTGACCATATCTATCTTTACCTTATTCACAATGAGCCTGGGGTCAGGCAGGCCTGACGCTTCGAGCAGGCCCACTATCCTATCCGCATCGCGAACCGCTGATACATCCGGAGTCGTGACTATAATAGCCTTGTCAGCACCGGCGATCGCATTCTTGAAACCCCGTTCAATCCCTGCCGGGCAGTCGATCAATATATAATCAAAGTCCTTCTTCAACTCACTTAAGAGGGCCTTCATCTGGTCAGGGGTGACTGCATCCTTATCGCGGGATTGCGCCGCTGGCAGAAGAAAAAGATTATCAAATCGTTTATCGCGTATGAGCGCCTGCCTGGCCTTACATTTACCCTCCGTCACGTTGACTATATCATAGACAATCCTGTTTTCCAGCCCCATCACTATATCGAGGTTTCGCAGGCCTATATCCGCGTCGACCATGACCACCTGTTTGTCCAGCCTCGCCAGCCCCATCCCGAGATTCGCGACGGTCGTGGTCTTACCCACACCACCTTTACCTGAAGTGATGACAAGTGCTTGCCCTTCCATCCCATTACCTCCTCGCAACCTGCAGCTCCCGACCTGCAGCCCGGACTAGAATTCCACCCTGCCGCCCGGCGTGAGATATGACTCTATGACGATCATACCATCGCGAATTCGCGCAACCTCGGGTACATTGGGGCCCTTGGCCCTTTCATCGGGGGCCCGGGCAATTACATTCGCAACCCGGAGCTGGGTGGGGAGAAGCCTCAAAGCTACAACTATGGCGTCCTCGTTGCCCATCACCCCTGCATGAGCCACACCCCTCAGAGTCCCCATCACGATAATGTCACCGCCGGCGATAACCTCGGCGCCGGGGTTTACGTCCCCGAGCACTACAACATTACCGGAGTGGTTTATCCCCTGGCCCGAACGCAGGGTCCTCTTGACGAGCAAGGTGTTCCCCGTAGCGATGTCAGAAGGGTCCTCAGCCCCATATGGCTGAGACTGCGACGGGGGCTGCGGCGGCATAGTGACATCTGCACCGCCAACGAGCCTGACCCCAAATGGCCCCACGATCTTGAGCACAGTGAGCCCGCGCCCCTCAATAATATCTATGAGCTCGGAGATCATCTTCTCGCTTGCCCAGCGATCGCCCAGGTCAATAATGACGCGACCCCCAGCAAAAAAACGGCCTCTCCCGGCAAGCTTCTCGTTCAGGCGCCGCTTTATTTCTTCAAACTCGCGCTCTTTGGGAATGACGATAAGCATTCCATCCCTGGTTCCCCTGAAAACTACATCGCCAACCCTCATAGTATATACCTCAGCTTCACGTACCCCAGCTCTACATATGGTCAAATATGTATATTGAACTTCATGTTGAACTTCGTGAACTTCAAAAGTGGCCAAAAGCCATAGGAAGGCACTACGATAGAGATTAATTCACCACGCCCTGTCCGAATCCTTCATTCGTCCCAATTTTTTCGTCAATATTCGCCTTCTGGTTGCTTTTTTCTTCATCCCCGGCCCTGGACTTGAAATAGGCATCAAGCACCTTTCGTGCCACAGGGGCGGCTGCCAGAGACCCTGAAGTCCCGTGTTCGACAAAGACGAGAACCACGATCTCCGGCTTGTCAACCGGTGCGAAGGCGGCAAACCAACCATGGCTGTCATGGGGCGGGTTTTCAGCAGTGCCCGTCTTGCCTGCCACCGGGATCGGAAAACCTCGAAAGGAGCCGGCGGCGGTTCCCTTCTCCACCACCGCTGTCAGCCCTTCCTTCATCACCGCAAGGGTCGAGTCCGATATATTTACATGGCCGGTAACCTCCGGCCCGAATGACTTTAATACCCTCCCCTCGGGCGATAGAATTTCCCGTACAACAAAGGGCTTGTAGAAGGTCCCCCCATTCGCAATGGCCACGTACACCTCCCCAAGCTGCAAGGGTGTCACGCTCAGCGCCCCCTGCCCGATGGCGACGTCAAGCGTTTCAATTGGGTACCATTTCCGATTAGACCCCTTGAAGTTTCGCCTCTTCCATTCCCGGTCCGGCACAAGGCCCACCCTCTCCCCCGGGGGCAATTGGATGCCTGTAGGGGCCCCGAGGCCAAAGCGCCTGGCCCAGGTCGACAGCGAATCAATCCCCACACGCCTCCCGAGTTCATAGAATACTATGTTGCATGAGTTCTGAATCCCCCCGACAAGGTTCAACCGCCCGTGCCCGCGATGCCTGCTCGACCAGATCCAGCATGCCTTCTTTGATATGGGGTCGCGCCCTGTGCATAAAAATTCGTCGTCGGGGGTGACCTTCTTATCCTCAAGGGCGGCAATGGCCGTGATGACTTTGAAGGTCGAGCCAGGGGGGTAGGTGGCGCTGATCACCCTGTTAGTCAGGGGGTTAAGCGGGTTATTTAGTTCCTTCCAGCGTTCGGGGGTAATACCGCCAACAAAGTAGTTGGGGTCATAGCCTGGCTTGCTCACCATGGCCAGGATTTCGCCGTTTCGCGGGTCAATCGCGATTACAGCCCCTGCACGCGCGTTCTTCGTCTTCTGGGATTTCGAGAGCAGCTCCAATTCCTCGCTCAGGGCGCGCTCCGCGGCCGCCTGAACCGTCCCGTCGATTGTCAGGACTATATCATCGCCTGGCACCGGGTCCTTTGATCCCAGTACCCTTATGGGCCTTCCAAGGCTGTTGACCTCAACCTGTTCGCCACCATCCTCGCCATGCAGGAATTCTTCATACATCTTTTCAAGCCCGGTCTTGCCCACAATATCGCCAGGGCGGTACCCCCTGTCCTGGCGCCTCTTCAGCTCATCGAGGTCGATTTCGCCTATATACCCAAACAGGTGAGCGGCAAATTCCCCATTGATGTAGTTGCGGACGGGGATCTCCTCTATCATGACCCCGGGCAGGTCCAGGCGGTGCTCCTCGATCTCGATGACGGTGCGGGGGTCCACGTTGGTCTGTATCCTGACGGGCTCGAAAGGGCGGCGGCCTGGGGCCTTGATCTTATCGAGAATCACCTTCTCGTCGATGCCAAGTATTTTGGCCAGCTTCCCTGCAACACTCCCGATCTCCGGCGTTACCTGGGGGATGATTGACACACTAAAGGCCATCCGGCTCCCAACGAGCAGGACCCCATTCCGGTCCAGGAACCTGCCGCGTGGCGCCATGACCCGTATCAGGCGCACCCTGTTCCCCTCGGCCAGTGTAGCATATGAGTCCCCCTTGATGATCTGGAGCTGCCACAGCCTCACCGCAAGCAAGATAAATATAACTGCGATAACCACGCTAAAGGCCCTATATCTACTTTCAAGCTCCTTGGGGGCCAACGTTGAAGCCACCTCCGGGAAAGGCAATGGGAACGCCCTGGAAGCTACCCAAATGCTACGTCAAATGCTACGGTATTTGGGAAGCCTCTCCTGCCCCAAATACTGGTTCAGCCTGCACGCCAGTCTATACAGGACACCGGCAATTATCACGTCGACGACCGCCCGGGGAATGATTATATGTCTCAGGCTTGCCATGAAGTCACCCAACAGGCCGAATGAACTGCCAACTCCAAAATATATGACCCCATCCACCAGGGCTCCGACAAAGACGAAAACCAGGGGCACAATAGGATTCCCCTTAAACACCTTCTCCTCTATGGATCCAATTATATAGCCTACAATCATTTTTGAGAGGCCGGAAAGCCCCAGAGCGCGCCCCGTCACCGCATCCTCTAGGAGGCCACCCGCCAGACCAACGAGAGCCCCCCATGTACGGCCGCGAAAAAACCCAGCCAGGGCGGCGGCTATCAGGGTAAGGCTGGGAGCCGCGCCAGAAAAGGGCAGGTACGGAAAAAATGCGGCCTCTAGCACCACGCACGCCGCAAGGATCAGGAAGATAAGCAAGGCCTTCATTTGCCTGTAATCACCAGAACCTCCTCGAGCTTGGCGAAATCAACAACAGGCTCAGCTATAGCCCTCTTGGATACCCGGTACTTCCCCTCGGAGATCGACCTAATTCTGCCGATCATTATCCCCTTGGGGAAGATGCCTCCATACCCGGAGGAAATGATGCTGTCCCCTGCCTTCATATCAACTTCGGACGTGAGCGCCTTCACGGACAGAAATCCCGGATCTATCGCCTGGCCTTCGACGAGCACCAGATCCCTCGATCTCGCAAGCACTCCCCCCACAGCGCTCTTGGGGTCCGTTATCAAGAGAACCGTCGCCGTGCTGTTGGTCGCCGAGATTATCCGGCCCACAAGGCCCTCAAAGGTGACCACGGGCATATTCCGCCTTATGCCATGCTTCCTCCCCTTGTTGATTATGAGGACCGAGAGCCAGTTCGCCGGATCACGGCCTATCACCCGGGCGGCCATCATCTTGTAAGGAGTCTGGGCCTCAAAATCGAGAAGCTTCCGCAGCCTTTCGTTCTCCCTCTGGTACTCCTCGAGTTGGAGGATCTGAGCCTGCAGCTGAGCTACCTCCAGGCGGAGATGCTCGTTCTCGGCCCGGAGAGATCCAGAATGGAGCAACGCCCCTATAGCATCCCTGCACCCCCGGGTGGACTCCGCGACAAACGAGATCATGGGTGCCAGCGCATCCCTCAGGACATACTCCACACCCGTCAGCCTGGCGCGATCACGCGATGTTACAAAGATCAAGGAAATGAGAGCAAGGATAACAAAGATGCCCCCCAGGACCTTCCTATTCGTAAAGACCTCGCGCCTCACCGAACTCAGCTCTCTTTGGGTGTCATTAAGACTCTCCTGTAGGTATCCAGGCTTTCAAGCGCTACACCTGTTCCCAGCGCCACGCAGGTCAATGGATCCTCCGTCCGCTGCACCGGCATGCTCGTCTCCTCCGCGAGGAGCCGGTCAAGCCCCCTCAAGAGCGAGCCCCCGCCGGCCATAACGATGCCCTTATCCATTATATCCGCAGCGAGCTCGGGCGGGGTCTTCTCCAGGGTCAACCTCACAGCCTCGACGATCGCCGCCACGGGCTCGGCCAGGGCCTGCTGTATCTCATTGGCCGAGACCTTCACCGTCTTCGGGAGGCCCGTCACCATATCGCGCCCCTTGATCTCCATGCTCTCGTCGGCATTGTCCAGGGGGTAGGCCGACCCGATCCGCTTCTTGACCTCTTCAGCCGTCCTCTCGCCTATCATGAGGTTATAGCTTCGCTTCACATGCTGCGCCACAGCCTCATCCATTTCATCCCCGGCGATGCGGATCGACTTGCTGGCAACAATCCCGCCCAGGGAGATTACGGCGATCTCAGTGGTCCCCCCGCCGACATCAACAACCATATTGCCCGTCGGTTCATGCACCGGGAGCCCCGCGCCTATGGCTGCAGCCATGGGCTCCTCGATCAAATAGGCCTCCCTCGCACCTGCCTGGAGCGCCGCGTCGATCACAGCTCGTTTCTCGACCTCCGTTACACCAGACGGCACCCCAATAACAACGCGCGGCCTGAAGAAGCCCCTTCCCCTGTGGGCCCTTGAAATGAAATGGCGTATCATGGTCTCTGTAACATCAAAATCTGCGATAACTCCATCCTTCATCGGCCTGACGACCACAATATTACCGGGGGTCCTGCCCACCATCCGGTTGGCCTCGTTGCCCACAGCCAGGACCTCGTCCGTGTCGCGCCGGATCGCGACAACCGAGGGTTCCTGCAATACTATGCCTTTACCCCTGACGTAAACCAGGGTATTGGCTGTCCCCAAGTCAATTCCCATATCCTTCGAAAAAAGGCCCAATATAGGGTCGAGTATCATGAAGTTGCGCTCCCTTCCAGCAAACCCTTCTCTCTCATACTGAGGAACTTGTTATCGCCAAGTATGATATGATCCAGCACATCTATACCAAGGATCTTCCCGGCCTCCATCAGGCGCCCGGTTATTTTTACATCGTCCACGCTCGGCGTCGGGTCGCCGCTCGGGTGATTGTGAACCAGTATAATCCCGGCACTGCTTCGCCTGATAGCCTCCTTGAAAACCTCCCGGGGATGGCCGAGGGCCGTATCAAGGCTGCCGACTGAAACCGTAATTATATTAAGGATTTGATTCCGTGTGTTGAGAAGCACCACCTTGAAGTGCTCGCGGTCCAAGTGGCGAACCTCTGGCATCAGAAACCTGGCCACATCCGCCGCGCCTGATACGGTGAAGCGCTCCAGCGGGTTCATCACTGCGACCCGCCGCCCCAACTCGAGAGCGGCCTTCAGCTGGACAGCCTTTGCGAGCCCTATTCCCTTGACCCGGGCAAGCTCCTCCGGCGCGGACTCCGCTAGCCCCCTCAACCCGCCGCAGGTCTTCATAAGCTCGTGCGCCACATCCACGACATTCCCATCCCGCGAGCCTGTCCGCAGCACTATGGCAACAAGCTCGGCGGTCAAGAGAGCGACTGCGCCATGCTTGAGGAGTCTCTCCCTCGGGCGATCCTCCTGAGGGATCTCCTTGATGCGGATATGTGTCCTGCGTTTAGACCTTGCGATATCACATCCCCCCGCGCTCTTCCCGTACTGCCGTCACATGGGTTGGAAGAGCTCGACGCCAAAATTCATCAACATGTCGCTCAGCTTCCTTATGGGGAGGCCGACGACATTGAAATAACACCCATCTATCCCATCGATGATCAGCGCGCCCCGGCCCTGTATGGCATATGCACCCGCCTTGCCGAGGGGCTCCCCCGTCCGTATATACCTTTCGATGATGTCATGTGATATGTCGCGCACCCTAACCGTGGTGATATCATGGTCAACCTGGCATCGCCCGCTCCCAGCTTCCACAAGAGCGACCCCCGATACAACCTCGTGAGCCCTCCCTGCGAGCCTCATGAGCATCCTCCTGGCATCCTCCAGGTCCCTGGGCTTGCCGATGATCTCCCCGTCCTGCACGACAACAGTATCAGAACCTATCACAAGGGCGCCATCCTCCGGGCCATCCCCTGACCCGGTCCCAACCCTTGCGGCCACGTCTCGCGCCTTCTCGAGGGATAACCTCGAAACGAGCTCAACCGGGTCGGTGATATTGAATCCCTCCTCGTCCACGCAGCTCAGCATCACATCGAAGTCCAAGCCAAGTTGCTCCAGGACCCACTTCCTGCCTCGCGAGGCGGAAGCCAGTATCAACCTCCTCTTTTTTGCGCCCCGCATCCCTGGATCATCCTGCATAGGTTGTCCTCCATCCGCCCCATTCCACCCCGAAACCATTCCCTTCTATCCCGAAAACCACCCCGAAGGCTGCTACCCCCGGGTGCTTCCCTCGGGCCGTCTCCACCCCGGAGTGGGCATACTATCGCATCTGCTAATCAGAGTCCAACCCAAGCTCGTCCGGGCTGGGGATTGCAGGCAGCGACCTCTTATGCTCGCTGCGGCGCGCCAGCTCCTGGACGCGCGCCGCCACCTCGTCTGAGGCCTGGCCGTTGAGGATATAGCTGTCAAGGTCCTCATAGGACATCCCCATCTCGCCCTCATCCGTCTGACCCTCCCAGAGACCGGCTGTCGGGGGCTTGGTCCGTATACGTTCCGGTATCCCAAGGAACGTTGCCAGCTCCCTGACCTGGGTTTTTACGAGGCTCCCGATCGGCAGGAGGTCAACGCCGCCGTCACCGTGCTTGGTGAAATAGCCTATCGTAAGCTCGCTCCTGTTCCCAGTGCCCAGCACGAGGTAATTCAACTTCGAGGCAAAATAATATAGGGTGATCATGCGGAGCCGCGGCTTGATGTTGGCAGCCGCAAGGTCGGTGGGACCGCACTCTACGCTCCCCCCTGCCCCCCATGGCTCGCCCCGGCCCCCCGCCAGAATAGACAAGAGGGCTTCATATGCCGGGCTCAGGTCCACCGTCCGCGTTGGAATGCCTAAGACACCGGCAATCTCGGCAGCGTCTCTCATATCCTCAGGGTTGCTGTGGCATGGCATTATAAGACCCAGGACTCCGCCGGGAAACGCTCGCGCTGCGAGGGCTGCCACAACAGCCGAATCTATGCCGCCGCTCAAACCCACGACCGCGCCCCTTGCCCCCGCCCCCCTGACCTTCGCCTCGAGCCACTTGACGATCTTTGCTGAAACCTTCTCAGGATTCACCAACCTTCACCCCGGATAGACTCATTCTCACTTTACAACCTCACTTTGCAACACAGCACCCTCCCGGGCCCTCAGTCCCCGTCGAGAGGCCTTTCCCTGCGCCCACCCCACCCGTCACGACGGTATGCAAATCCCTTTGACTTGTCATGACTATGCACCTGGTCGGGCACTTCTCAACGCACTTCCCGCAGTTATCGCACTTATCAGGGATAATCCTGGCGAGATTATCCTCGAGCACGATAGCAGAATTCGGACAGGTCTTGACGCAAATCCCGCAGCCTATACACCCGACCTTGCACACCTTCCTGACCTCGGCCCCCCGCGCGTGCGACCTGCAGAGGACCTGGGTCCTCGCGGACACCGGCACAAGGGCTATGATGCCCCGCGGGCAGGCTTCGATGCACTTACCGCAACCCGTGCACTTCGCCTCGTCAATGACCGGGAGGCCGTCCGCCCCCATCTCCATGGCCCCAAATGGGCATGCCTTCACGCACGTCCCAAACCCGAGGCAGCCGAACGTGCACGCTTTCGGCCCCCCGCTCACAAGCCCGGCAGCCCCGCAATCCCTTATGCCTATATATGCAAATCTGCTCGTCGCCTTATCTTCGCCGCCCCCACACATGACCTTCGCCACCTGGCGTTCCCTGGCAGGGGCAGGCTGGACGCCCATGATCTCGGATACCCTATCAGCCACAACCTGGCCCCCGACCGGGCATGCATCAACAGGGGCCGAACCCGTTACAATGGCCGACGCCAGGCCGCTACACCCCGGATAACCACACCCGCCGCAATTCGCACCCGGCAGGACCCCGGTGATCTTCTCGACCCGGGGATCAGACTCCACCGCGAACTTCCTCGCCGCAAGGCCAAGCATGATCCCAAATACCGCCCCCAGGCCCGCAAGACTCAGAATAGCCTTGAGATACACCATTTCAGTTGCCACGCTCCTCTCCCCACGTCTCTGAGCCTACCCATCCTTCTGCGATTACCTATGCCCTGGAACTACCCATGATCTAATCTGGGAACTACCCATGACACCGCGCCCCGCCATCACAGGCCGAACAGCGCC
Organism: Bacillota bacterium; assembly: GCA_013178125.1. Lineage (NCBI taxonomy): Bacteria > Bacillati > Bacillota > Bacillota bacterium. The sequence goes on from JABLXJ010000006.1 coordinate 180,342, forward strand.
GCCAGTTTGAAGCCTGTGAATCCCAGGAAGGCAATAGACATGAGGCCCGCCGTTATCAAAGCCAGCGGGAATCCCTTCAGGGCTTCAGGGATCGGCGCGAAATCAAGCCTTTCGCGTATTCCGGCGAACAACACTATGGCGAGCGTGAAGCCGGCCGCGCCTGCTATGCCGTTGACGGCAGTCTGGATGATATCATAGTTCTCGCGTATGTTTATGATAGCCACGCCGAGCACTGCGCAATTCGTGGTGATGAGCGGAAGGTAAATGCCGAGCGCCTGGTACAACGTCGGGCTTACCTTCAGGATCACCATCTCGACGAGCTGGACGAGGGCGGCTATCACCAGGATGAAGGCGATGGTCTGCAGGTAACCCAGGTGGAGCGGGACCAGGATATAATACTGGACCGCCCAGGTGATCACCGAGGCCACGGCCATCACGAAGATGACCGCCATCCCCATGCCCGTCGCAGTCTCTATCCGCTTCGATACCCCTATGAACGGGCAGATGCCCAGAAATCTCGACAGGATAAAATTATTAAGAAGAACCCCCGCAAAGAATATCACGAGGAGGTCCCGCATTGTCCTCACTCTCCTCTGATCATAGCTGAAACAGGCCCGAAATGCAACTACACCCAGGTATTACTTCTATCCAACCAAGCCACTATTTAACTAGATCTTTACTACTATGCCATCCGCCTATGTGGGCCATACTCCCCACTCGCCCGCCCGCCCGTTACACCATGCCAAGGACCATTGCGCCTTACCGAGTCACTATACTCCCGCTATACCATACCCTGCCCCCACCCCGGCCCCGGCCATTGCATCGTCCCCGGCTCCCCCGGATATTGCCATGGCTCTCTCGGCTCTTACGCCTTGCGCCTCGTCAGGGTGTTTATCAACCCGATGAGCAGGCCAAGGGTTATGAACGCGCCCGGCGGGAGCAGCATCATGACTGGAGCGAGGTCTTTATTAAAGATATGGATCCCTGCGAAGCCGAAATCGGGCGCCGCGAGGATCGTCCCCGTCCCTACCAGCTCCCTGATCGCGCTCAGGAGCGTGAGCGCCAGCGTGAACCCGAGCCCCATGCCGAGCCCGTCAGCCAGCGAGTTCACGACAGGGTTCTTGGAGGCAAAGGCCTCCGCCCTCGCCAGGATGATGCAGTTGACGACGATCAACGGGATGAATATTCCAAGCACCTTGTGGAGCCCCGGGGTGAACGCCGCCATCACGAGATCGACGATGGTTACGAACGAGGCTATGACAACCACGAAGCAAGGTATCCTGATCTTTGGGGGGATGAACGACCTGAGCAGCGAGACGATGACATTCGATCCCACCAGGACGAAGGTTGCCGCTATCCCCATACCTATCCCGTTCGTAATGGCCAGGCTCGTTGCGAGAACAGGACACATGCCAATCAAGAGGCGAAAGGTCGGGTTCTCATTGCCTATCCCATTCTTGAAATCAGAGAAAACGCTCATTTCCCCACAACCCCCTTGGAAAGCATCAACTGAAACGCACGAAGCGCCGCTTCAACTCCCTTTGTAACGGCCCGGGATGAAATCGTCGCCCCTGTAAGGGCCTGTATGTCTCCGCCATCCTTTGTCAGCTTAACGGGGGAGCCCGCGACCTTGCCCTTGAACCTCCCCTCGAAATCCTGGCTCGCGACGTTGGCCCCGAGCCCCGGGGTCTCCTGCTGGTTGATGACCGTCACACCCTGGACGACACCATCCAGCGATATCCCGACGATGCTCTCAATCGGCCCACCATACCCGGCGGGGGCAACGCGGACCGCCACCCCGACGGGCCTTCCATCGGCATAACCCACATAGAGGCCCTGGACGATCGACAGGTCGGCCCCCGTTAGGTCCGTCTTCACCTTTTCCGTCTCATCCCTGAATTCCCTCGCCGATGCGAGGACGCTCTCCAGCGCATGCTCCTCCTCGAGGGCCTTCTGGGCGGCTATGCGGTCCTCGGTCACATTATTTACATAAGCAAGAACAGCGGCGGCAACGCCGCATATTAACATCAATATGACACCAAGCCTTATAACATCACGCACCCCGCCGCACCTCCCCAAATTTTCTCGGCCTCGTGAATTTGTCGAGCACGGCCGTAGTTGCGTCCATTATGAGAATCGCGTAACATACCCCTTCCGGGTACCCGCCGAAGAGCCTGATCATCACGGTTAGGACGCCGCATCCAATGCCAAAGAGGGCCTGACCCCTTGGCGTCACAGGCGTGCTCACGTAGTCGGTGGCCATGAAGAAGGCGCCGATCATAAGCCCGCCGGCCAGGATATGAAACAGCGGGTCCTGCCCGAAGAGGGCCGACAGCACCGCAACCGTTCCGATGAAATAGCCTGGTATCCTGAAGGTTATGTGGCCGCGCCATATGAGGTAGAGCGCGCCCAGGAGTATGGCGGGGACCGATGTCTCACCGATGCTCCCTGCCACGTTCCCGAAGAAGAGGGCCGCGTACGGGGTCTTGATCCCCGATAGCTTCAGGAGCGCGAGCGGCGTTGCCGTCGTGAGGGCATCGAACCCCTGCATCCAAGGCGCCTGGCTCACGGGCCACACCCACCGGGTCATCAGCACCGGCCACGATGCAAGGAGCACGGCCCGCCCTATGAGAGCCGGGTTAAAGGGATTCTGCCCGAGCCCGCCGAAGACATGCTTTGCAACCCCGATCGCCACGATCGAACCGATGGCCGGGATCCAGAGCGGGACCGTCGGCGGCAAGACTAGGGCGAGCAAGAGGCCTGCAACGGCCGCACTGTAGTCATTTATAGTGACCGGTTTGTGCAGGGCCTTCTGTATCACAGCCTCTGTAATGATAGCAAAGGCGACGCCCACAAGGATTACAAGGAGGGCCTGCAATTTGAAGAATAGGATTCCCATTGCGCTCGCCGGGATCAGGGCGATGATGACGTCTCGCATGATCTGTGGCGTCGCGATGGGCGACCTCAGGTGCGGGGACGACGAGACAATCAACCTCTTCTCAGCCATGGTATCAATGTTATCAGCCATACGCTACCCCTCCCTCTACTGTTTCTTCCGCCGCCTGGCCATTATCTCGGATTTCGCGAGCCTTATAGCCTGCACAAGGGGCCGGCGCGAGGGACAGATATAGCCGCATGAGCCGCACTCTATGCAGTCCAGGGCATTATACTCCTCAGCCTCGTCGAAACGCCCGGCCTCGGCCCGCTGGCTTATGAAGAGGGGCAGGAGCCGCATGGGACAAGCCCCAACGCACTTGCCGCAACGGACGCAGGGCATGGATGTATCCTCGACCTCGACCTCGTCTTTCGAGAGGGCCAGCACCCCGGAGGTCCCCTTGGTGACCGGGACGTCGGTGGAGAACTGCGCAACCCCCATCATCGGCCCGCCGATGATCACCTTGGCAGGCTCCTTCACAAACCCGCCACACTCCTCTATCAGATCGCCTATTGCAGTTCCGATCTTGACTTTTAGATTCTGAGGCTCCCGTATGCATGAGCCTGCGACGGTTACAACGCGCTCAACCAGCGGCATGCCCTTCTCCAGCGCCTCAGCGACAGCGACCGCGGTGCCGACGTTATTGACGACAACGCCCACGTCCACAGGCAGGCCGCCAGAAGGGATCTCCCTGCCGAGAATCGCCTTCACCAGCTGCTTTTCTGCGCCCTGGGGATACTTCGTGGCAAGCACCACCACCTCGATCCCGGGCACGCCCGATGCAGCCCGCCTCATAGCTTCAATTGCGTCGGGCTTGTTATCCTCGATCCCGAGAAAGGCCCGATCCACCCCGGCCGCCTTCATAAGGGCCCTTATGCCGTATGTGACATCATTGGGCCGCTCGAGCATGATGCGGTGGTCTGCAGTCAAATATGGCTCGCACTCGCTCCCGTTCACTACCAGGGTATCAAACCTCTTCCCCGGAGGTGGCACGAGCTTGAAGTAGGTTGGAAAGGCAGCGCCCCCGAGCCCCACGATGCCCGCATCCCGGATGATGCCCACTATATCCCCGGGAGAAAGGTTCTCAATCGTCCCACGGGGCTTGACATCGGGCGAGAGCTGCTGTTCACCATCGGATTCGATGACGACGGAGTTCACAAGGCGCCCCCCGCTCTGCAGGTAATAGCCTATCGCAGCGACCTTGCCGGACACGCTGGCATGGACGGGCGCCGTCAACTTAGCCGGGCTATCCCCGATCTTCTGACCCACCAGGACGTGATCCCCGGCCTTGACAAGGGGTTCGCACGGAGCCCCCGTATGCTGGTGGAGAGGGATGGTAACCCTGGCGGGCAGCCTCGCCTGCCTGACTGGTTTCGATGCAGTGGATTCCTTAGAGTAAGGAACATGGGTGCCCCCCAGAAAACTACGCAAATTCATAAATGCATATCGCCACCCCACGAAAAGATTATTTAGGAAAATAAATCCGGCCCGGCCGCATCGTGGCCGGCAGGGGATTAACTGGAATTACGGCCAACAAGGAAATGAGGGGTGTTACCCCTCTCAGTAGCACTCCGACTCCGGTATCCCCTTAGCCTTATTATCGCGCCGGATTCCCAAAAAATTATTATTCTACAGCCGCACAAGAATTCCTCTTACAGTTATATGGCTTAGATATAGCCCAAATATAGTAACTCAGATATAGCCCGAACACCGCCAACTTAGATGGCGCGAACTTAGATAGTTAGATAGCGCGCCCCCCCTTTAGCTTTCTATAGTCCCCTTTTGACCTTCTACAGGCCTTGTCATCCTCCCGCTCAATCCCGGCCTCAGGTAGGCAAACCAATAGGCGACCCCGACGAACAGGGCCCCTCCGATCACATTCCCGATCGTTACGGGGAGGAGGTTCTTGAATATGAAAGCGGTCCATGTGAGCCCCATGGCACCCGTCCCGGCCCCGGCGATGCCAGGGGCAGCCTTTAAAAACAATCCCATAGGAATATAATACATATTTGCGATGCTATGTTCAAACCCGCTGGCCACGAAACTGGTAATAATGAAAAAAATGGCAGCAATCTTGCCTATCACATCGTCCGCGGCGTAGGCCGCCCACACCGCGAGGCAGACCAGCCAGTTACATAGAATCCCCCTGGTGAAGGCCTCCCCGAAAGTCAGATTGACCTTCGCCGTAGCGATATTCACAGCCGACGAGCCCAGCCCGAGGTTATTCAGCTTCCAGAGGCCCGACGCATAGACCAGGCCCGCGAGGATCAGTGATCCCGCAAAATTCGCTAGATATACCCAGAGCCAGTTCCTGAGAAGCCCCCCCGGCCTTATCTTACCGTCCAGGAGGCTCACGAGCATGAGGCTGTTCCCGGTGAAAAGCTCTGCCCCGCAAATGATGACCATCATCAGCCCAACAGAAAAGATGGCTCCGCTCAGAAACTTCGACACCCCAACGCCGGCAAAAGTGCTCAAATCTTGCGTCACCGTCATCGACACCTGAGCGCCGAACCCGATGAACACCCCGGCCATCAGGCCAAGCACTACGAGAACGCTGGTCGCCATCGAGGCCTTCTTCTCCCCGGCGTTCGAGACGACCTGGGCGATCTCGGCAGGAGAACGTACCGCCATGCTACCCACCTCACTCATATCATATAAGGTTGACCCCTGTCGCCTGAATTCCCACCCTCGTCTCCAGCTCTCCGAGCCCCCGTGGCCCCGTAACCCATAACCGGTGAATTGGTCTAGACCTATAAGAAGAAACACTAAACTGGTCTAGACCTGTAAGAGATCTCTGTCGCCGGGGAAGAAGAGTCCTGCTTCGCGAATATAGCTCTCGACCGAATCGGAACCGTGGATGACATTGCGAGGCAACTCCCCGCCGAAATCCCCGCGTATTGTCCCAGCGGCGGCATCAACCGGGTTTGTTGCGCCGATGAGGTTTCGCGCGATCTTGATGGCATTTTCCCTTTCCAGCACCGCCACGACCGCCGGCCCCTCTGTTATCGCCTCGAGGAGCCCATCAAAGAAGGGCTTCCCCGCCAGGTGCGCATAGTGTCGCTCTGCGAGGGCCCGCTCTATCTGCCTCATCTCGAGCCTCAGGATCTTAAAGCTCCTCCGCTCAAATCTCTCAAGGACCGTCCCTACGAGCCCCCGTGCAACCCCGTCGGGTTTGACTATGATAAGTGTACGTTCCATAATATCGACTCCTGTCTTGCGAGGTGATATCAATTCCCGGTGCCCAATTCCTGGCGCCGGGGTCTCCACAAAAACCAGGGGCCCCGGCGCCAGGCATCCATTTCTAAAAAAGCCCCTCTATCCTGCCGGATTCATCTATATCCACTACCTCGGCCGCCGGGTGCTTGGGCAGGCCAGGCATGGTCATCATCGTGCCGCACAGCGGGACGAGGAAGCCCGCACCAGCAGAGGCGCGCACCTCGCGCACAGTCAGCTTCCATCCCCTTGGCGCGCCCCTCAGGCCAGGGTCGTCCGAGAGTGAGAGCTGGGTCTTGGCCATGCAGACCGGCAGCGTCCCGAGCCCCTGCTCGGTGAGGACCTTGATCTGGCGCTCCGCATCCCCGGCATAGACAACCCCGTCAGCGCCGTATATCTGCGTCGCCAGGGCCTCGATCTTTTCCTTGATGGGTGCGTCGAGGTCGTAGAGGAAGCGGAAGGCCGGCCTCTCCTTCTCCAGCGCATCGAGGACAGCCTCAGCGAGCTCCCTCCCGCCATCTCCACCCTTCGCAACCACTTCGGAAATCGCCGCGCGCACGCCGAGCTCCTCGCAGTGGTGTTTCAGGAAATCAAGCTCTACGTCCTCATCCGTCGGGAACCTGTTTATGGCCACAACCACCGGGAGCCCGAATCTCCTGGTCAGGTTCTCGATATGCTTATCGAGGTTCGCGCACCCCTTCGCGAGGATGTCGAGGTTGGTCTCGGTCAGCTTATCCTTCGCGGCGCCACCGTGGTGATTGAGCGCCCTCACGGATGCCACCAGCACGACGACATCGGGGCGCACATCAGTTATCCGGCACACGATGTCAAAGAATTTCTCCGCGCCCAGGTCCGCGGCGAAGCCACCCTCCGTGACCACGTAATCCGCGAGCTTCAGCGCCAGCTCGGTTGCGATTATGGTGTTGTTGCCATAGGCGATATTGGCAAACGGGCCGCCGTGTACAAAAGCCGGCTGCCCCTCAAGCGTCTGGACGAGATTTGGCTTGAGGGCATCCTTGAGGATGACCGCCATCGCGCCCACGGCCTTGAGATCACGGGCGTATACCGGTTTCCCATCGCGCGTGTAGGCCACCAGGATGCGCCCAAGGCGTTCCTTGAGATCATCCATGCTCCTGGACAGGCCGAGGATCGCCATGACCTCCGAGGCCACCGTTATATCAAAACCTGTCTCGCGCGGGAAGCCATTCCCCTTGCCGCCGAGCCCGACGATGACGTTTCGTAGCTGCCTGTCGCTTATGTCCATCACGCGCCGCCACACGACCCTCAAGGGGTCTATCCCGAGCTCGTTGCCGTGAACTATATGATTGTCGACCATGGCCGCGAGGAGATTGTGCGCGGCGCCGACGGCGTGAATATCCCCAGTGAAGTGGAGATTTATATCCTCCATCGGCACAACCTGCGAGTAGCCACCACCGGCCGCCCCACCCTTGATGCCGAAGGTCGGGCCGAGCGATGGCTCGCGCAGCGCCACCATGACTTTCTTCCCCAACTTCCCCAGGGCCTGCGTGAGGCCTACAGCCGTGCAGGTCTTCCCCTCACCGGCGGGGGTAGCTGTGATCGCGGTAGTGTAGATCAGTTTGCCGTTTGGCCTGCCTTTGAGGCGCCTGTAGACATCCAGGCTGATCTTGGCCTTGTACTTGCCATACGGCTCGATATCATCATCCAAAAGGCCTATTGACCTCGCTATCTCCGAAATCGGTCGCAACTTAGCAGACTGGGCTATCTCAATATCAGGCAGCACCAATATTTCGCCCCTTTCGGTCTTTTAAGCTTTTTGGTTATTGTCGCGAGATCTCTACATTCTACATTCTACAGTCAACATGTTACAGTCACGCGAGATTCTACAATGATTATCCGGGCCTGCTCCGGCCGCCCCGGCCTTGCTCTGGCCTGTCCAATCTCCTCTTGCATACCCCTATTTACCCCTGCCTATCACCTCCCGGACTGGATATAGTCATGGATGCCCTTCGCAGCGAGCTTCCCTGCTCCCATTGCAGCGATAACGGTTGCAGACCCCGTCACAATATCGCCGCCTGCAAATACCCCTGGAATGCTCGTCTCGCCCGTCTTCTCATTTATGATGATATTCCCATGCCTCCCAAGCGCGAGGCCGGGGGTCCTCTTTGTGAGGAGGGGATTCGGCTCCGTCCCGATGGCTGAGATCATGGTATCGGCCTCGAGCGTAAACTCAGAGCCCTTAATGGGCACTGGCCGTCGCCTCCCGCTCTCGTCCGGCTCGCCGAGCTCCATCCTTACGCACTCCATGCCCGTGACCCACCCTTTCTCGTTTCCGATAACGCGCACGGGATTGGTCAGGAGCATGAGCTCCACGCCCTCCTCCTCTGCGTTTTCGATCTCTTCAGCCCGCGCAGGCATTTCCGCACGAGACCTGCGGTAGACTATCATAACCTTCTCCGCGCCCAGCCTCAGCGCGGTCCGGGCCGCATCCATCGCCACATTGCCGGCCCCGACCACAGCAACCCGCTTCCCCGTCTTGATGGGGGTATCATACTCGGGGAAGAGGTAGGCCTTCATCAGGTTCGACCGGGTCAGGTACTCGTTCGCCGAATACACGCCATTGAGGTTTTCCCCTGGGATCCCCAGGAAGTGCGGCAGGCCCGCGCCCGTCCCCACGAAAACGGCCTTGAACCCGTCATTGAAGAGGTCTTCGATGGTGAAGGTCTGGCCTATGAGCATATTGGTGCGGATCTCTACTCCAAGGCTCTTCACATACTGGATCTCTTCCTCGAGAATGGCCTTGGGCAACCTAAATTCGGGGATGCCATACCGCAATACCCCGCCCACCTCGTGAAGTGCTTCAAATAGCACGACCCTGTAGCCAAATCTGGCCAGCTCCGCTGCGCAGGTGAGGCCCGCCGGCCCTGACCCGACGACGGCAACCTTTACAATCCCGGTCCCATCGCCAGCCGTAGAAGCGTTGCCAGCCGCACTTGCGCTACCGGCCCCGGCTGCAAGCTCCTCTGCAAGCTCACGGCGCTCCCAGTCCGCCACGAACCGCTCCAGAGCGCCTATCGCCACCGGCTTCTGATTCTTGGCCTTGCCCAACGTGCACAGGACCTCGCACTGGGTCTCCTGCGGGCAAACCCTGCCGCAAATTGCAGGCAGGCTGTTCTTCTCCTTTATCTTTTTCGCCGCCTCCCCAAATCTTCCCTCCTTGACGAGCGCGATGAAGTCAGGTATGTCAACACCAACAGGACATCCGCTCACGCAGGGTCGTTTAGGGCACTGGATACACCTTTGCGCCTCGCTTACCGCGGCCTCAGGAGAGTATCCCAGCGCAACCTCATTGAAATTTCTTATCCTCTCCCGCGGATCCTGCTTTGGCATCTGGTGGCGCTGAGCTATCTCTCTTGGCATTTACATCCCTCTCCTTGTGCACGAAACCTCTCCATGGCAATCCTCTCCTCCTCGAGGAATCGATTTTGGCGGGCCATCAATTCCTCGAAATCGACCTTATGACCATCAAAAGCAGGGCCATCAACGCACGCAAACTTGACCTCTCCGCCCACCGTGACCCGGCATCCCCCGCACATGCCTGTGCCATCCACCATGATCGGATTCAGGCTCACGATCGTTTTAACGCCGAAATCCCGGGTTACTCTCACTGCCGCGCGCATCATAGGGAGGGGACCTATAGCAACCACCTCATCGACCTTCTCCCCGCTCTCGAGGAACTCCCTCAAGAGATCGGTTACAAAGCCGTGGTGCCCGAAGCTCCCATCATCAGTGCTGTACCCCACATGATGGCTCACCTTCTCCATTCTCTCTTTAAAAATTATCATCTCTTTCGTCTGGGCCCCGATAAAGGATATCACCCGGCTTCCAAGCTCGTAAAACCGCCGCGCCTTGGGGTACATCGGCGCAACTCCGAGCCCTCCCGAGACGCAAACCACGCAACCAACCTTCTCAATGTGCATCGGGGTACCAAGGGGCCCGACAACGTCCGCCAGAAAATCGCCAACGTCAAGGGTTGCAAGATGACAGGTCGTTTTCCCGACTTCCTGGGAAACCATAGTTATAGTGCCCTTTACAGCGTCGTAATCGGCTATCGTGAGCGGGATCCTCTCGCCCTTTTCGTGGACGCGGAGAACCACGAAGTGCCCGGGCTGCGCCTTGGCCGCTATCTCGGGGGCGTAAACCTCGAACTCCGTGATCCTGGGCGCCAAGACCTCTTTTCTGAGAATCTTGTTCATGAACCAACCATTCCCTCCTATTCTTTCCTGCAAGGGAACATATAAGATCATTTTCAGGGCCCATCTCAGGGACTGGATCACTGGATAAAGCATGGCAAGGTGGAACACGGCGAAGCTGGAGAGGTCCTTGAGAATAATCACCCTCTATAGTGGTACATTCGAGCTCCAATGTCAAGAGCCCGGAGAGCTATCCTCGCCTCCCTCGCCTCTCGCTAGGCCTCACCCAATGCCCGTCCCATGCCCGCCTCATCATGGCCCCACTACATGGCCACGCTCCTCCCCGGCCCCGATCCTATCCCGGCGCCACCTGCCCGGTGCCCGGCTCCACCCGCTATGGCTCGCGCGCGCCTTCCCAGGGGGCCCCGGGGGCTTTGCACAGGTAATAAGCCAGATGCATGAGCTCCAGGCTGAGATCCGAATTGTGAAGGCGGACGTGGGGCGGGACTGTGAGCTTCGCCGGAGCGAAATTAAGGATCCCATCTATCCCGGCACCCACGCATGCATCGACGACCTCCTGGGCGCTCGAGGCCGGCACGGCCACCACGGCCATTCGCACCCCGAGCTCCGAGACCTTCTCTTTCAATTGCCGCATGGGCGAGACCTCTATTCCGTCTATTCCCAGTCCAATCTTCGCCGGGTTCTTGTCAAATACCGCCACGATGTCGAGGTGGTAATCCGCCTCGGCCTGGCGACGCCCTATGAGATACCTGGCCAGGGCAATCCCGAGGCTGCCGGCCCCGATAATCGCCACCTTGATCACACAATCCAGGTTGAGCACCCTGCGCAGCTCCTGCCTCAAGACATCGATCTCGTATCCAACCCCCTGTTTGCCGAACTCCCCAAACAGGCTGAGGTCCTTCCGGACCTGGTCAGATGTGACACCAGCGGCGTCGCCGAGCTCATATGAGGAAATCGACGGCCCATGCTTATCTACATCAATAGTCTCCAGGACCCGCAAATAAAGGGGCAATCTCCTGATAACCACGTCAGGAGCTTTCCGGGCTCTCATTTAGATTCACCTCCGGAGTCCAGGGTAATAGCTAACGTCAGGTGGCTCCCCGCAGGCCCCACGGTTTTGAAAGTCACTTCGTTGACGCCGGATTGCAAATAAGCTGAAACGTCAAAGGACATACCCGCCACCGGCGGATTCTCAAAGGCATAGAACACCTTGCTGCCCCTATTGAAGGTCACGGCCACCCCCTGCGCGTCCGCATCCCATATGACAAGCCTGCCAACCCCGCGGGGCGCGATGAATCTCTGGCGCACCTCGCCCTGGCATTCCTGGCGAGCTCCACTGCTGCCTGTATCCCTATCCCCGTGATCGTCCCCATGACCATCTCCTGTTACAGAGAGCCTCACCGGGATCGTGCTGAGCGACGCGCCTGTGTAATAGTGCCGGATAATGTCGTAGAAGGAATACCCCTGGCGCGCCATGCCCTCAGCCCCCCACTGGGACATGCCTGCGCCATGCCCATACCCCGCTCCTGTGGCCTTCACGCTCACGATCCCCCCGGAGGCATCCCTCTCAAAGTCGAAGACCACGAGGGAGCTCTTCAACATGCCCCCCGAAACCGGCCTGAGCAGCGTCCTGATATTCAACTCTCCATTCACAACCCAGGTGCCGTTTGTCCCAACGACCCCTAACGCTACTATCCTGCCGGACGCCCCCCGGCGGATGGGTATCAGGTTCACCAGCCTCCCGATGCCCTTCGAAGGGCCCGGTCCTGACCCTTCCGACCCTGATCCCGACCCGAACCCCGATCCTGACCCAGGTCCGAACCCAGAGTCAAACCCGGGCCCCGACCCGGAGCTGGATGCCGGCCCTGGACCGGATTCGCCCCTGGAGGCAAGGGTCACGTAACTCCTCCGGGAAAACCTGGCTATGCCATCATTTATGGTCTTCTCGAGCTCCTGCCCTGGCCAGGTCACTTGCCACCGGAAGTTCGGCGATATAGCATCAAACCTCCCTATGCGGCCTGATAGAAACCTCCGCACCCCCTCCTCGGTGCGCAGGTCCGGCACTCCCGGTTCATCCGGAACGGCCTGCAGGTATGGTATGGCGGGATTGTCCAGCCAGACATTCTCGCTCGCCTCCGTATGGCCTCCGGCCGTCGAGCAGTAGACCGCATCTATAACCTCTTGCCCGAAGGTCGCTACAACACCGCGCGTATCCGCTATGGCAGCATCCGAGCGAGGATCCTCGCTCCCTATGCCGTAGTAAACCTGGCAATGGGGAGAGTCGCACAAATATACGTCCTGGCCGTCCTGGCCCGGGCCGTGCGAATGCGAGGCAGAAACATCCCCCCCCATCCCTGGGACAGCCCTTTGCAGGTTAAAGATGGCGTAGGAGCGGGCTGCTATAGCCTGGGCCCTTAGAGCCTCATCGCTGAACGATCTCGGCATCTCGTTGGGCACGACCCCGCGCAGGTAATCCCCAAGGCGCAGCTCGTTTATGATGCGCAGCTTCGCAGGCGCCGGAGACGGCGATATCTCGAGGCTTCCGCGATATAGCGGGTATGGGGAAACCTTTGGGCGCTGGAGATTTGTAACCCCCAGCGGCCGCGCCGGATCCCTGGGGCTCACACGGACGGGCCCCGTAAACACGCCCAGGGCCATCCTCGTCCCGATTGCGGCCGCGACCAGCTCAGCGCTGATCCCACCGGGGGCCCGCCGGAAAGTTAACGCGTCCCCGGGCGCGACAAGAAACTCGGGCCCCCCCGGCCCGGCCTTCACCGCCATCCCGCCCTTGGAAACCACGGTTACGGCGTCATGATCCAGGTCAGAGGAGGGCCCGAGCGTCCGATTCAGCGCGACGCGGATAATCGAGTCGTCATCCAACATGGGGGAGGGCGCCTGTGCCCCGGCATCGCGTCCGGGACCACCCACCGCCATCAACCCTATCCACGCTGCGGTGAAACATACAACAACATAGACTATGAACCGTTGACACCGGAGCAAAACCATAGACTATACAGCATCCTCATCAATACTTGCCCCGACCGATATAATGAGTGTGCAATAGATGATGCGACCGCTCGCCGAGAGGCTTCTCGAGAAACTCGGCGTAGATCTGCTTGATCGCCGGGTTCTCATGGGACTTCCGGTAAGGCATGTCCTTATCTGCTAGATAGAGAGCCTGGCCACGCTTCCCCTTTATCTCCATAGTGCTCGGTATGGGCTGCCCGCCGCCGCCAACACACCCTCCCGGGCAGCACATTATCTCGATGAAGTGGTAATTCGCCTCCCCGGCGCGGAGCATCTCGAGTATCTTCTTTGCATTGCCCAGACCGTGGGCCACGGCCACCCTCACCGTCAGGCCATTGAGGTTGACCTCGGCTTCCTTTATCCCATCGAGGCCGCGAACTCCTTCGAAGTCCAGGTTGCCGAGCTCTGTCCCGGTCGCGACCTCATATACCGTCCGGAGCGCTGCCTCCATTACCCCGCCGGTGGCCCCGAAGATCGCCGCGGCACCGGTGGAGATGCCCATCGGGTCATCGTGCTCCTCCTCGGGAAGGTCCTCGAACCTGATACCAGCCTCCCTCAACATCCTGCCGAGCTCACGGCTGGTGAGCACGGCATCGACATCCTGGTACCCGCTCGACCTCATCTCCGGCCTCTCCGCCTCAAATTTCTTAGCCGTGCACGGCATGAGCGAGACGCTGAAAATATTGGCCGGATCGATGCCAGCCTTCTGGGCGTAATAGGTCTTCACCAGCGCACCGAACATCTGCTGGGGAGACTTACATGTCGATATATGAGGCAAGAGGTCGGGATAGTAGTGCTCCCCGAATTTGATCCACCCCGGGCTGCAGGATGTGATCATCGGGAGAACCCCACCTTCTTTTATTCGCTTTAAAAGCTCATTTCCCTCCTCTATTATGGTGAGGTCGGCAGTGAAATCCGTATCCATTACCTTATCAAACCCGAGCCTCCTGAGAGCCGCCACGAGCTTCCCCGTGACGAGCGTCCCGGGCTCCATGCCCATCTCCTCACCGATAGTCGCCCTGATAGCGGGCGCGGTTTGCACAACAACGTGCTTCGCCGGGTCGGCGAGCGCCTCCCACACCCGCTCGGTATCGTCGCGTTCACTTATAGCCCCGACGGGGCACGCCAGGATGCATTGCCCGCACAGGGCGCACGCAACATCCCCCAGGTCATCCCCGAAGACGGGCGTTACCACTGTATCAGCACCCCTATTAGCAGGGAACAGCACACCGACGCCCTGAACATTCTGGCACGTTTCCACGCACCTCCGGCAGAGAATGCATTTATCAGGCTCCCTGACTATAGAGGGCGTCGAATGATCCTCAGGCAGGCCGCGCAGCCTCCTTTCAAAGCGGACCTCCCGTATACCGAGCCTCTCCGCGAGCGTCTGCAGCTCGCAGTTCTGATTTCTTATACACTGCAAGCAATCCTGGGGGTGCCTGGCGAGGAGAAGCTCCACCGCCATTCTCCGGGCCTGGCGGACTGCCTGCGTATTCGTCCGGACGACCATACCATCGCTCGCAGGATATGCGCATGCGGGCTGCAGCAGCTTTTGCCCCTCTATCTCAACCACGCAAACGCGGCATACAGCCCTCGCCTCAAGGTCAGGGTGGTAACAGAGCGTGGGAATATCTATGCCTATCCTCTTTGCAGCGTCGAGGATGGTGATTCCCTTCTCAACCTGCACTCTGCGGCCATCTATTGTCAACGTGACCATCGCGATATATTCCCTCCTCGTAAATCCACACTCGTGAATCCGCAGATACTAAGGCCTGCAGATACTAAAGCCTGCCAGCAAGACCTCCTGAAAGGCCTGCTAAGGTCCGCCGGGACCCGCTGAGGCCTGCATGCCTAGAGCCCGCATGTCCCCGTGGGGCAGGTCCTGTCAGCGATGTGGGCATCAAACTCATCACGGAAGTACTTCAGCATCGTGAGGACCGGCACAGGAGCCGCCTGGCCGAGGCCGCAAAGGCTCGCCCTCTGCATCACCTGGGCGAGCTCCGCCATGAGCTCTATATCCTGCGCACGCCCCTTGCCGGAGCTCGCCATGTCCATAATCTCATAAAGGCGATCGGTCCCCTCGCGACACGGGGTGCACTTCCCGCATGATTCATGCCGGAAAAACCTCATGAAGCACCTGGCAATATCCACGATGCAATGCGAGTCGTCCATAATGAGGAGAGCCCCTGAACCCAGGGCCGAGCCTGCCTCGGCCAGCGAGAAGTAGTCCATCGGGACATCGAGGAGCTCCCTTGGGAGGCAGCCTCCCGACGTGCCGCCCGTCTGGGCCATCTTGAACTCCCTGCCGCCGGGGATGCCGCCGCCGATTTCATATATTACCTGCCTCAGCGTGATCCCCATCGGGACCTCTATCAGTCCCTTGTTGTTGATATCGCCTGTAAGGGTGAATACCTTGGTCCCCGGGCATCTCTCGGTTCCGAACCCCCTGAACCACTCGGGCCCGTTCAGGATGATCGGCGAGATGTTGGCAAGGGTCTCGACGTTATTGACAACTGTGGGTTTGCCCCAGAGGCCATGGGTTCCGGGATATGGGGGCTTTATCCTTGGCTCGCCCCTGTTCCCCTCGATCGATTCGATCAGGGCGGTCTCCTCGCCGCACACATATGCGCCCGCTCCCTTGCGGATTTCAATATCGAAGCTGAAGCCCGATCCGAAGATATTCTCCCCGAGAAGGCCCAGACGCCTGGCCTGGTCTATGGCCTTCTGCATCCTCTCAATCGAGATAGCATACTCACCGCGTATATAAATAAAACCTTTATCCGCACCCACTGCGTAACCGGCAATAGCCATTCCCTCAATGATGCTGTGGGGGTCCCCCTCGAGGATCAGCCTGTCCTTGAACGTGCCGGGCTCCCCCTCATCGGCGTTACATAAAATGTATTTTTGGTCGGCGTCTGCCTTGGCCGTGAACTCCCACTTGAGGCCCGTGGGGAACGCAGCCCCTCCCCGCCCGACAAGCCCGGATCTCTTGATCTCGTCTATCACCTCGCCGGGCTTCATCTGGCTCACACACCTGCCCAGGGCGGCATAGCCATCCCGACCGATATACTCCTCCACAGACTCAGGGTCCATAACTCCGCAATTCCGGAGGACGATTCTCTTCTGGGGGCCGAGGTAAGTCGGAGCCTCGTACTTCACAACCTCCTTCTCTACCGGACGCTCCCTTGCGACAAGCCGGTCAACGATCCTGCCCTTCAAGAGGTGCTCCTCGACGATCAGGGGCACATCCTCGACCTTCACAGGACCGTAGAATGTCCCCTCCGGGTATACGACGATAACTGGTCCGAGGTCGCAGGGGCCCAGGCAACCAGTCTCGACAACCTTGATCTCCCGCGAGAGGCCCTGGCGATGGATTTCATTAATGAGCGCATCCCTGACAGCCTTGCAGCCGCCGAGGACGCAGGGGGTGCCCCCGCAAACCAGCACGTGCGAACGATAAAACTCCACACTTCAACCCTCCCTTGTTAGCATAGCGTTCAACAGTTCAGCGTCCGTCCAGCGATACTCGCACAGCGATGCTCGTGTTCTATGAGATTCATACCACGTACCCGGTTCAGCGATACTCGCTCAAGATGTGGGGTATCTTATCTGGCGTCAGGTTCCCATAGACGACGTCGTTGATCATGATCGCAGGTGCGACGCCGCAGACCCCTATGCAGCTCGTATACTCGAGGGTGAATTTCTCATCCCCGGTCGTCTCCCCCATTTTTATGCCGAGCTCCTTCTCGAGAGCGCTGATGATGGCAGGCGCCCCCAGGACATGGCATGGAGCACTCTCGCATATGCGAATGATATTCCGCCCCCTGGGCTTTACCGAAAACATGGAATAAAAAGTGGCCACGCCATAGACCTTGCTCGCAGGCAGATCCAGGGCATCAGCCACCTTGATTATTGAATCATTTGTTAGGAACCCTTGGGCATCCTGTACCTCATGCAGTATGTCGATGAGCGCGTCGGATCTGCGTCCGTATTTGGCCAGGATGTCATCAATGGTTATAATACCAGCCACCTCTGTCACCTCCAACCATTTTCTCCAGCCATTTTATCGCTCCTGGCTTGTCATCCCACAGCTTTGACACTCAGTTACCTTTGATCGAACCAGCGGGAATTATTTGAAAAAGCCGGCGCCACCTGGGCGGAGGCGGGACACGCCGCCCTTAACCTGTCGCTATAACCCACTCCCCGACCACCCGGTCGTTTACCACATGGCTTGCTATGATCTGCCTGGCCCTTTCGCCGGTTACGCGGCCATAGGTCACCTTCGGCTTGCCAGGCTTCATGATGTCCACGATCGGCTCCTGCTCACAGAGGCCAACGCAGCCCGTCTGGGTAATGATGACATCCTGAAGATTGCGCTTTGCCAGCTCGTCCATGATCGCGGCCAGCGTCTCACGCGCACCCGCAGCTATGCCGCATGTGCCCATGCCGACTACTATCTTAGTGCTCTCCCTGTCCTCCCTCAATTTCGTCATTGCCTGAGCCTCTTTTTTGATCCGCTCCAGCTCCTCCAGCGATTTCATCTACAACACCTCCTGGAATTTAAACCTTCTCCCGCCCCTCACTTCTACGATCGCTCACTCTTCAATCTGCCTAACCTGCCCTTTGCCACTCGGGTAAAGTTTGCTACTCGAGTAAGGCTCGTAGGGTTTGCTGCCACCACCCTCCCCTGACCTGAAATAGGGATAGTGCTCACTTTCACAAACAAAAACACCCCATACATGCGCCGGACATTTAGTTAATTATATCATTGATTCTCAAGCTGGATCAACCGTGATATTTGGGGTGTTCGAGCAATCTTGTAATCTTTGCCCTGAATTTACCTGGATTGGCCTTCTTGTCATAAAAATACACAACCGCATAAGAAAGAACCAGAAAGACTATACCCGTCGCTGCCGTAACGGCCTGGGAAGCCCACGCCAGACCCAGCCACCGTGAGACTACCGGGCCGAGCAGAAAGCCAACGAGCATGAACGCCAGGGGCACCATATACACTACAAAGGCGGCCGCCATTACGTTTCTCGTGTCTATCTCAACTGAGACCAGGTCCCCCACCTCCGCATCGACAAGGTTATCTGCGTCGATACGGGCCGTCCCAGAACCGAGATTACACATCTTACACTTGCTGCACATGGCGCTCCTTGCTATCTCGACAGTAGCCGCGTCACCCTTGACAACGACGACCTTCCCAACTTCCTCCATGCTCCAAGCCCTCCTGGTTGCCCTCGGCTACCACGAGCGTGCGGAGTACGCGGTGCC
Organism: Bacillota bacterium; assembly: GCA_013178125.1. Classification (NCBI taxonomy): domain Bacteria; kingdom Bacillati; phylum Bacillota; species Bacillota bacterium. Next base: position 198,987 of record JABLXJ010000006.1, read on the forward strand.
GCGGGCGATGAGACGCTACGTATACTCTATGTAGCCTAAGCTGCATAGCCTTTAGCCTTATTATAGCGCATAATCAACGTAGCGCATAATAACGCGCAAAATAGAATTCCCACTGTACGTCTAACCTCGCTAGGACTATGCCCGGGGAGTCATCCTCGAAGGCCCCATCTCATAGGGCGCCTCTACAGGCATATAGGCATGCACAAGCATACAGGCATCTTCATCGCACCTGAGATCTACCTGCCTCTGAGACCATCTTCACCTTTCGCCACATATTTTTTTACGAAGTCGGCGACCAGGGGGTTCGAGAGGGGTATATCTTCGAGCCTCCGCCTCGTATCGCGCGTATCAAAGCAAAACGAAGCCCCGTCGATGCAGTGCTCATATCTGATTTCAACCGAGGGATTACAGGCGACAAGCGCCGCTATTGTAGAGGCTATATCGCCGAGTGGTGCCCTGTCCCAGTGGCTACGGCGGAACCGGGCGGCCACCCTCGTGCCCTTCCCCTCCTCTGAATCAACCGTCACATCGCCGTCGCAGGCCCTGGCAGCCTGGCACAGGAGCGGCAGGCCGAGCCCGACCTTTCGCGTGGTCCTGGTCGTGAAAAAAGGATCGAGAACAGCACCAAGAAAGTCCTCCGGCATCCCTCTACCATTATCTTCAATTTCTATAGTGAAACTATCCTCTTCAGTATTCTCCCTTACAACGATGCGGATCTCCGTTGCACCCGCGGCAAGGGAGTTCTGAGCTATGTCGAGAATGTGCAAAGATAACTCCCGCATTTCCCTTCAGCACCTGCAAATAGCCCTTCTACTTCTATAAGATTAGTGGATTAATAAACAGATCAATCGCCAGATAACTGACTCGTGTAACAGACTTATGACATGTCCACCAGACCAAATACATCCACACCAGTAGGTCTACCCGGGCTGGGTATATCAACTCACTATGTCAACAAAACGCCCCCCGCGCCCCGCGAGGCAGAGGGCAACCTCATCAAAGAGGGCCGCCGGTGCTTCGCCTCTAGCCCCGGGATCACCTCCGCCACTGGCCGGCCCGGGAATTTCACCACCCAGGTCAGCCCGGATGTAGGCGACCGTTCGTCCCTGCATCTCGTGAAGCCTGTGGGCATCGGAGGATGCTATCAATGGGAAATCCCGGACCCATGGAAACCTCCTGCAGGCTTCCTCCCTGGAGATATGGGGCGAAAGCTCGAGCGCGGCTACAGGGAGACCCGGCGGGACGAATCCGAGGTTTCTGATGAGGCTGTATGAGGGCCTGTCGATGTGCGCAGGAATCGGCAAGCCACCCAGCTCCCGCACCTTCCTCACGACCTCGGCCAGGGATAAGTCCGTCGAGGTCAGGAGGAGCCTGGAACACTTCCCGGTGACCTCGCCCTCCTCGCCGAGAATCAGCTGCTCACCGAGAAACTCCTCCCTATTCAGCTCAGCTGGGAGGTGCGCGTAAACCTCCTCCTGCCAGGTAATGAGCCCTTCGATGCTGCCAAAAAAGGTCAATACATGAATCTCCTCCAGCGTCTGGACCTCCATCCCCGGCAGGACGCAAACACCATGCCTGGCCCCGGCCCGGAGGCAGGCGATGGCGTTTTCAGCTGAATTGTGATCTGCTATCCCAACCAGCTTGATGCCTTTCCTGCAGGCCTCCTCCATAATGGCTGCCGGCGTCATCTCAGATTCAGCACAGGGCGAGAGCGCGGTGTGGATATGCAGGTCCGCCCGCAGGCACTCCAGGCCCGAGTCCAAACCCCCTAGACCCCTTAGGTCCCCTGGCATGATCTGACCCCGCCGCGAAGCCCCATTGTATAAAGGCTCCCGACCACTTCAAACGCCGGGAGGTCGGACACAAAAATAGGAACGCCCTCGTCCTGTGCCTTTTTCAAGGTATCATCTCCGGGCTTGATCCCACCGGCAACGATGACGCCCGCCAGCCCTGTTAGCACTGATACGGCGACGATATTCTGATGGGCCTGCGTGGTGACCCAGATGGCGCCGTCACATGCATGAGCCATAACGTCGCTCAAGAGATCCGAGACATATCCCCCCGAAACCTCGCGATCGAGGCCGCCCTCTCCAGCATCAACCCCCGCAACGGCCCTGAGGCCCAGCTTCCCAGCAACATCTCGAAGCGTCATAAACCCTTCACTACCCTCCATTATTGCCCCTGTCCGGTTTTGTCCGGTTTGCTCATAGCCGATGGGTCCTTCTGGGCAAGATAGAACAGCTCCTCAGCTAGCTTTTTCACCTGTTCGCGCAGCTTGAATACACAGTCCGTCTCCACTGCCAGCCCTTGCACGATATCCTCGGCCAGCGCCCGGCAATGCGGCGACCCGCATGACCCGCAATCCAGGCCGGGGAGGTCCTCCAGCACCTTTTCGAGCTGTCCCATCTTGGCAATAGCCTTCGACATATCCTCATCTAATTTGAAAGCTGCAACAGGCTGGAGATCTTCTCTTGTCTCGAAGAATCCCGCCCGGTAGAGCCCCATGATATGGCTCTCCTCCTGCTCGTTAAAGGGGCTCGCCTCGCGCATCCCAACGGCGAGCCTCCGGATATTGACGCGCCCCACAAAGGGATTCTTGACCATAAGAGGCCCACCGACGCAGCCGCCCGTACAAGCCTGGGCCTCAATGAAATTAACCGATGCGAGCCGGCCCATCTCAATCTCCTCGAATACGGCAATTACATTGTGGATACCATCGACAACGAGGTAGTTCTCCAGGCCCACGGCACGGTTCTCCCCGCCTGATGCTCCCCATCCGACCCCTAGGCCCGAGGCCGTATCAGATAGAGAGGAGGGCCCGGACTCGCCCGCGCCCATGTTTTTCAGCAGGTCTCCATATATCCCCGCCACTGAGATAGCCCCGTCCACATACGTCTCGCCGCCGGGGTTTATGTGCTCCCTGACCCACCTCATCTTTGCTGCGCAGGGCGTTATAAAAAAAGCCCCTATATCGCGAGTGTCGATGCCGGATCTCGACGCGTAAATCCTCTTCGCAAGCTTCCCGGCGATCTGGATAGGCGGGTCGACAGGAAGGAGGTGACTGATGAGGGATGGGAATCTAACCTGCACAAGCCGCACCACCGCCGGGCATGCCGAAGAAATGCATGGTTTTTCGGTGGCCCCGCTCTCTATATGGGTACGGGTGATGAAGCTTGCGATGTCAGCGGCGTATGCCACATCATATACCGCGTCGAAGCCCAGGGCCAGCAGGGCACCCATGACATCCCTGTAAATGCGCCTCACATCGCCCGCGACCCGCTGGTCAAACTGGCCATAGAGCGAGGGGGCAGGCAAAGCTATAGTGGCCCTGAAATCCCTGAGCCGCTCAATGGAATCCGTCACTGCAACCTTGGCGTGGTTGTCGCACGTCCTGATGCACTCGCCGCAGTCTATGCAGCGTTCAGCATTTATTCGGGCCTTACCCTCCCTGACCCTGATAGCCTCGGTCGGACAGCGCTTTATGCAATTCGTGCAGCCGCGGCATTTATCCTCTAGGAGGGAGACGGAGTGAAAACGCTCCGGCGCCATATCTTGCCAGACCTCGCTTCCATAATACTGACATCCTCCCACGGCTAAAGCCATGGGCTTTCCCGCACGGGGTTTGTAAAGCTATTATTAGATTAGAGATATAGTGAATCGCTATCAGCCCTCTCTTCTCATCAGTCCACACTCCAACCTGCAGGCGGAATCGTGGGGGGAATAGCACTGGGCGATGATACGACCGCCCTTACCTTCGTACCCCTGCCGACCTCAGAGGTTATATGAAACTCATCGGAGAACCTCTTCATATTAGGGAGTCCCATACCAGCCCCGAAACCCATCTCGCGAATCCTCTCCGGTGCAGTCGAATATCCCTCCTGCATTGCCAGCTCAATATCGGGGATCCCGGGCCCCTCATCCTCGGCCAGGATCTCTATGCCCTCAGGCGACACCCGGGCCTGGAGGGTTCCCCGGTAGGCGTGAATGATGATATTCATCTCGGCCTCGTAGGCTATGATGGCCGCTCTCCGGGTGGTCTGCGTATCGACGCCGATCTGCTTCAAGGCCCTCTTGATTTTCGTGGCCGCCTCGCCCGCGGCTGCAAAGTCCCCGCCATTGATATCATAAGACATTTCCAGAGTCATCAGGAAACATGCCCTTTCAAGCCCGCCTGGTAGAGGCGCCCACAGGCCTCATAAAGCGGGTACCTTGTCCAAAAAAGGGGTATGCCGCGTTCCCGGGCCATCTCGATTATCTCCCCGCAGGGTCTCTTGCCCCTTACAAAGACAACGGCGCTGAGATCATTCATCTCCGCTGTGCGGATAACCTGGGCATTAGTCAACCCCGTAAGAAGAAGCGACCGTTCCATCGTGAAGGCGAGAACATCGCTCATAAGGTCGCAGCCGCAAGCACGCGGGATCTCCTCATCAAGCTTGTCCTCGCCCACGAGCACTTCTGCTTCTAGTATCTCTCTTACCTCACGCAATTTCACAGGATACACTCCTCCACCCTGGATGCACCAACCAATGCTACTCAGCAATGCTCGGCGAATAACCCTTGCTTCTCAATTCCTCGACGAGCCTGTCGGCGTTCTCTTTCTGCTGGAACGCTCCAACCTGCACCGTATACGGCGGGCTCGCGTTAACGTAAGTAGGGTAACCCTCTGCCCCGAGCCTTGCGGCCAGCTCCTCGGCATCAGCCTTATTATCAAAGGAACCCACCCTCACCCGGTAGAACACCGGTGTCTCCCCCGAGCTCCCGGTCGTGGCCGGAAGCGAGGTTTCACCAGAGGCGCCGGCTCCCCCGGCGGCACCGGTTCCCACGGTGGATGATAGGTCATGGGAACTGGTCCGGCTGGAATTGGAATTCACAGAAGAAACCGAATCGCCGCTCGATTGAGCTTGTGAAGGCTGTGAAGGCGATGATGCGACGTTCCCCGACGAGATCTGGGTCACACCCGGCTCCTTTTTATTGCCCGAGAGCATCTTGATCGCGTAGTTCCCCATCAGGTACCCCAGTGCGATCGCGATCAGCCCGATGACAACCAGGCTCGCAATCAATGATATACCTTCACCTGCTCGTCCCCTGTGTTCCGCCATTGAAACTCCCTCCCGGTCCCTGGTTTTTGGTTTCGATGCGGATGTGCGGCATGTAATACTCTAATACTCAATAATAAAATACGCCTCGCAGCACCATAATCCTCTTTTAAAAACCCGACGCGGGATAGGTTTTCTCTAGGGGGACATCCCCGGGCCACAGGGGTCTCACATCCCCGACCAGGTAGAGGGATCCACAGACTACTATGAGGTCGCCGGGGCCGGACACGGCGAGCGCACGGCGCACGGCTTTGATGGAATCTACCTCCACCCCGGCGGGCCTACCCAGGAGGCGTGCCGCCTGAGCGATCACCTCGGGCTCGGCGCCTCCAAGTCGGCTTGACATGGCCCTAGTTGGTATGAATTCGTCCGCCACAGTAGCGAGCTTCCCCACCATCTCGGACACGGGCTTGTCCCGAGATATGCCGATAACGACCCTAATCCGTCCCGGCGCAAGTCCCTTTGCCCTAAACTCTCGCAGGCTCTCGACGAGTCCTGTGATTCCATCGAGATTATGGGCGCCGTCGAGGATTACAATGGGGCTGCGCTGGACGACCTCCATGCGTCCCGGCCACCGCGTGGCTGCAACCCCCAATCTTATGGCCTTCTCCGATACAGAGATGCCGCGATCGACCAGGGCTTCAATTACACCGAGGGCCGTAGCGCAATTCACAACCTGGTGCCTGCCGAGTAGGGGGATAAACAGGTCTGGCAGGGTATATATTCCACCCTTTATATTGCAAAACTGCCCGTCAAGGGCTGATAATTCCGAAACAGGAAAGCGACCGGCGTGCGATTCCCCGCGGGGATCCCCGGGGGTGCCAGAGGAGAAGACCACATCCCGGCCCACAAACCTGGTGACAGAACCCTTCATCTTGCATGCTGCCTCTATAACCTCATAGGCCTCGGGGTGTTGAGGTGCAACAACCACGGGCACCCCCTCTTTGATGATCCCTGCCTTCTCTGAGGCAATGTCTCTCAAGGTGGTCCCGAGCCTATCAGTATGATCGTAGTCTATATGGGTTATGACCGAAACAAGAGGAGCTATGACATTTGTGGCATCAAAACGCCCCCCCAGGCCCACCTCGATAACCGCCATGTCAACCTTTCTTTCCTCAAAAAAGACGAAGGCGAGGGCCGTCCCAACCTCAAATTCCGTTGGATGGCCGAACTCCGGGTCGCTTGCGATGTCCTCTATAAGGGGCCTCATGCGCGTGACGATCCGTGCCACATCGGACTCTGGTATGGCTTCACCATCTACCCTTATGCGCTCAGTATACGATACCAGGTGGGGAGAGGTATAGAGGCCGACCCTATAGCCCGTGGCTCTCAGGATCGAGTCTATCATCGCCGCGGTAGAGCCCTTCCCATTGGTGCCAGCTATGTGGACCGCCCTCAACCCCTCGTGAGGGTTCCCGAGCATCTCAAGGAGCCGCTCGATGCGGCCGAGCCCGAGATTTACCCCGAATTTACCCAGCGCATGTATAAATCTCAATGATTCATCATAGTTCATAAGCCGACCTCATTTAACCGCCAACCGCTCCGTCCAACCATTATCCCTATCCCCCGCGGCTCCCCTGTAGTACCAGCATTCCCCGGCAAGCAGGCAGTCATCGCAGCGCGGGTTATGCGGCCTGCAACGGGTGCGCCCATGTGCTATCATGTTCACGTGCAATTCATAGACAATATCATCCGGGACCAGTTCGCCCAATACCTCGTGAGCCTCATCAGCCCCCACATCCTTCCCGATGAGCCCCAGGCGTCTCGCTATCCGGTGGATATGGGTATCCACCGGGAAGATGGGCCGCCCACACCCGAACAGCAGGACGCAGGCGGCGGTCTTGGGTCCGACGCCCTCAAATGAACGGAGATATCGAAGGGCATCCCCAGCATCCATGTCTTTCAAAAACTCCAGCCCCAGGCGCCCGTGCTCGCCCTGTATTCGTTCGAGGGCCTGCTTGATGCGCCCTGTCTTGACCTGGGCAAGGCCGCCGACCTTGATGGCGTCCCTTATCTCACCCACGTCTGCCCTGCGCGCATCGTCCCAGCTCGGGAAGCGTTCCTTCAAATTTGCAAACGCCCTGTGGGAGTTTATATCCGATGTATTCTGGGATAGGATCGTCATGATGAGTGCATCAAGGGGATCCTCATCCTCCCGACGCTTAGGACCATACATCGCTCTCAACAGCTCATTGATCCTGCGAAGGCGCTGGGCTATCCGAGCTATCTGACCGTATTGAGCCATTCTATCTAACTGAGCTCCTTCAATCGCTTCTCGAGCTTCTCTATACGCTCGCTATATTCGACCAGGCGCATCCTCTCGCGCTCAACCACTTCCGGGTGGGCCCTGGTCACAAAGTTATGATTTTGGAGCTTTCTCTCGGATGCGGTGCGCGCCTCACGCACCGCAGACAAGTCGCTCCTGAGCCTCTCGATTTCCCTGTCCACATCTATGAGGCCCTCGACAGGCACGAATACCTCCACGCCCTTTGCTATAGCCGAGACAGCCTTACCGTGCCAGCCGGACCGTTCCCCCGTGAGCCCAAGCTCGGAGAGCCCGGCCATATGCGCTACGTAACCGCTATTATCCCTCAAGACCTCGAGGGATTCTCCGTGGACGACCATTACAGCCTTGATCTTACGCTGGGGCACTATGTTCAGCTCGGCCCGCAGGTTCCGCGTAGCCCGTATAACCTCCATGACGAGCCCCATTCTCGCCTCGGCATCCTCGTCCCTCAGCCTTTCATCATAGCGTGGCCACGGCTTCACCATTATGCTGCCCTCCGTCCCGGGCAACGCCTGCCATATACCCTCCGTTATAAATGGCATGAAGGGATGTAGGAGCTTCAGGAGCTGCTGCAGCGTATACCACAGGACATACTGGGCAACCCTCCGCTGGCCCCGGCCCCAGCTTTCGCCAGTCCCGATCTCGTTGTCATACAGCCGTGGCTTCACCAGCTCGACGTACCAGTCGCAGAATTCGCTCCAGATGAAGTCGTAGAGGAGCCTGGCGGCCTCGCCGACCTCGTATTTCTCGAGGAACCTCGTAACCTCCCCGCTAACCTCGTTAACCCGGCTCAATATCCATCTATCCGGCAACGAAAGGTCGAGGCTCATCATGGCAGGACTCTCGACCTCACCAGAGTCAGCATCCCCCGCCCCCGCGGCCCCGGCATCCCCCCGGGCGCCCATCGCAGGGCTAAAATCGTGGAGGTTCATCATGACAAACCTCGAGGCATTCCATATCTTATTGGCGAAGTTGCGGCTTGCCTCAACCCTCTCATCCCGGAAACGCATATCGTTCCCCGGGGTGTTCCCTGTGACCAGGGTGAACCTCAGGGTATCCGCACCATACTGGTCTATGAAATCAAGGGGATCGACGCCGGTTCCCAGGGACTTGCTCATCTTCCGGCCCTCAGGGTTTCGCACGAGCCCATGAATGAACACCTCGCGGAACGGGACCTCCTTCATGAACTCGAGGCCCATGAATATCATTCGCGCGACCCAGAAGAAGATTATGTCGTAGGCCGTGACGAGCACGGATGTCGGGTAGAAGTGGCGGAGCTCAGGCGTATCGTCCGGCCACCCCAGGGTCGAGAACGGCCAGAGCGCGGAGCTGAACCATGTATCCAGCACATCGGGATCCTGCTCGGTGCTGCGGCTCCCGCACCTGTTGCAGCTATCGGGGTCATCCCTCGATACAATCACCTCGCCGCAATCCCGGCAATACCAAACAGGAATGCGGTGGCCCCACCACAGCTGGCGCGAAATGCACCAGTCGTGGACATTCTCCATCCAGTTGAGGTATATCTTCGTAAACCGCTCAGGGATGAACCTGATCCTTCCCTCCTCAACGGCGCGGATCGCGGGCTCAGCCAACGGCTTCATCCTCACGAACCACTGCCTGGACAGGAGGGGCTCCACGGCGGTGTGGCATCGCTGACAGTGCCCCACAGCGTGATCGTAGTCCTCGACCTTGACCAGCAACCCCTTCTCTTCGAGCTCGGCTACCACGGCCTCGCGGCACTTATACCGGTCGAGGCCTGCATACTTCCCCGCTGCAGCGGTCATGGCCCCATCCTCGCCTATAACCGTTATGCTCGGGAGCTTGTGCCGCATGCCCATCTCGAAGTCATTCGGGTCATGGGCAGGAGTAACCTTGACTGCGCCCGTGCCGAATTGCGGGTCTGCATATTCGTCGGCGATCACCGGGATCTCCCTCTCCATGATAGGGAGGATGACGGTCGTGCCGATATAGCCGGCGTAACGTTGGTCATGAGGGTTGACGGCGACCGCGACGTCGCCCAGCATGGTCTCCGGCCTGGTCGTGGCAACGGTGATAGCGCCCTCCCCGTCCTTGAACGGGTATTGAATGTAATACAGGGCGCCCCGCTCATCCTTGTGCTCCACCTCGAGATCGGAAAGCGACGTCTTGCAACGCGGGCACCAGTTTATGATATACTGACCCCGGTAAATCAAGCCCTTCTCGTAAAGGCGAACGAAGACCTCCCGGACGGCCCGGGAACACCCCTCGTCCATGGTAAACCTCTCGCGCTGCCAGTCGCATGAAGCTCCAAGCCTCTGGAGCTGGCCTATAATCCGGCCACCATACTTCCTCTTCCAGGCCCACACGCGCTCCAGGAATTTCTCCCTGCCCAGGTCATAACGGGTAAGGCCCTCCTTCACCAGGTCGGCCTCGACCTTCACCTGGGTTGCTATGCCGGCATGGTCGGTGCCCGGGACCCACAGGGTATTGTACCCCTGCATTCTCCGCCACCTTATGAGGATATCCTGGAGGGAGTTGTCCAGGGCATGTCCTATATGCAGCGAGCCCGTCACGTTCGGCGGCGGGATGACTATGCAGAAGGGGGTCTTATCCTTTTCGACCTCCGCGTGAAAGTAGTTACCCTGCAGCCAGAATTGATAAATATCCGCTTCCAGCTTGTGGGGATTGTATACACTCGGAATATCGGATTTGCCTATCGCTTCCAAAATAACTCACCAACCCTGTATTTACATGGAACAGAAACTCCCTTCGCCGCCGAAAAGGGCGAAGGGAGCAGGCCTCCCCGGCCTCCCTGCCTTGGGCCCGAGGCTACTTTTCCTTCTCTCTCTCTTTGGCCGCGGCCTCGATGATCTGCTGACTTATTTGGGCCGGGACCTCTTCATAATGGTCGAAATTCATGCTGTAATGTCCCCTGCCTCCTGTAATGGATCGCAGGTCAATGGCATACTTGAACATCTCGGCCATCGGGACTAGGGCCTTAATGACCTGGTTCTTGCCGCTCGGCTCCATCCCGAGGATCTTGCCGCGCCTCTTGTTCAGGTCGCCCATGATATCGCCCATATAGGCCTCAGGGATAACCACCTCGACATTCATTATGGGCTCGAGCAGCACAGGCTTGGCATCCATGGCCCCCTTCTTGAGAGCCATGGAGGCGGCTATCTTGAATGCCATCTCGGACGAGTCCACGGGGTGGTATGAACCATCATAGAGCGTGACCTTTATATCAACCAGCGGGTAGCCAGCCAGCACGCCCTCCACCAGGGCTTCCCGTACGCCCTTCTCGACGGCGGGGATATACTGGCGCGGAACAGCGCCGCCGAAGATCTTGTCAACGAACTCAAAACTGCCGCCCGGGGGCAGGGGCTCGAGCTCGAGCCACACATGACCGTACTGGCCGCGGCCCCCTGTCTGCTTCTTGTGCTTGCCCTCGACCTTGACAGTGCCCCGGATGGTCTCCCTGTAAGGCACCCTGGGGGTATCAAGAGTCACATCGACTCCGAACTTCCGCTTCAGCCTGTCGGCTATAACCTCCAGGTGCTGCTCGCCCATGCCTGATATGATCGTCTGCCCGGTCTCGACGTCCTTCTTGACTTTAAAGGTCGGGTCTTCCTCTGCTAACCTGGCAAGCCCCGCACCAATCTTGTCCTCATCCCCCTTGGATTTAGGCTCGACTGCCATCGAGAGCGCAGGTTCGGGGAAGGCGATGCCATTGAAGATAATTGGATGCTCTTTATCACAGAGCGTCTCCCCGGTTGATGTCTCCTGGAGCTTCGCCACGGCCGCTACATCGCCGGCTATGACCTCCTGCGTCGCCTCCTGCTGCTTCCCTCGCATGAAGAAAACCTGACCGACCCGTTCCTGTTTATCCTTATTGGCGTTATAAACCTGGGAATCTGAATGTAGCATACCCGAGTAAACCTTGAAGAATGTCAGCTTGCCCACGTATGGGTCGGCCATGGTCTTGAAAACAAAGGCCGAGAACGGTTGATCTGCCTTCAACTCCCGCGTCTCATTCTGCTTGGAAGCAGGGTTTACCCCTTCGGCGCCGCCCATTTCACCGGGGAACGGCAGATAGTTGACGAGCGCATCCATTAGAGGCTGAATCCCGATGTTCTTGAGGCTGGAGCCGCAGAAAATGGGAATGGCCTTGCCGGCCTTGACCCCTTCTGCTAGTCCGCGCCTGATCTCATCCTCAGTTAGCTCCTGGCCATCAAGGTATTTCTCGATTAGTTCATCATCATTTTCGGCCGCGACCTCCAGCATCATGTCCCGGTAGGTCTTCGCCCTCTCTTGTAGGTCCGCAGGGATGTCAGCCGTCCTGGTCTTCCGCCCTCCGGCATCCGGGAGGATGGCTTTCATGCTGACCAAGTCGACAACCCCTGCAAATGAATCCTGGGACCCGATGGGGACTTGAACAGGCACGACATGCTGGCCGAACTGGCCCCGGAGAGCGTCGACGACCTTGTAGAAATCCGCATTCTCCCGGTCCATCTTATTTATAAAGGCGATGCGCGGCAGGCCTCTCTCGTCCGCAAAGCCCCATACATTCTCCGAACCAACCTCGACGCCGGATACCGCGCAAAAAACCATGACAGCTGCGTCCGCCACCCTGAGTCCGCTCTTCACTTCCCCGACAAAATCCGCAAAACCGGGTGTATCAATTATATTGATCTTACTCCCGGCCCACTCGCACGGCGCAATTGCCGTATTAATCGATATCTTCCGTTTAATCTCTTCGGGGTCATAGTCCGTCGTAGCCGTGCCCTCATCAACCTTGCCCAGTCGATCGATGGCCCCTGCGTCATACAAAATCGCCTCAGCGAGGCTCGTCTTGCCCGCCCCGCCATGGGCAACCAAGGCTACGTTCCTCAGTTGCTCTGTCTTGTATTTCCCCAAGCAAATCTCCTCCTTGAACCGTTCTACAGGGATAATTCTCGCTTATATTATTTTACACTTGCCAATGCCTGAGTTCAAGGGCATTAGGGCATTTTGTCTGCCCTTGTTTGCCTTATACAATGCTAATGCCCGGGGAACGCGTTCAAGGATATCCCGGCCGGCTCAGTCGAACTCCTGCGTAAAAATTATTCCGAAGGTCGTAACCGTTTCGTCTTCGTCACCCGACGGGTCGTAAAGGTAGACCTTCCTCGAATGCCCGATCTCGACGGCGATCCTCCTGATATCGTCCAGGTCCTCCGAGAGCTTGATCTCAAGCATTCGCTTATCATAGTTCCCGTCCATTAAATCCTCATCCATATACCCCTTATACTGCGATCCAGCCTTAATGCTCAGGATGGGGACCCCGGTGCCCTGCCCCAATGGGAACTCCACCCTAGCAGAAAGAAGCCTGGTGCCCTTCCCGGACCCGGGCGAGGAAGGGAACACTACATGACCTATCTCGCCGATAACCTCAAATGCGACGTTATCCAGCCGTTTCCCGCTCACCTCAACCCTGGCGCTCCCAGAAAGGGAATCCTTATCTGCAGACAATACAAAGGCTTTATATGCCCTCTCGAGAACCCCTCTGATCGCGAGCCTGGCCGCGGGCCTGTATTCCCCTTCTATCGAAATCAGATTGCGAATATAGGTCTTATCAGGGGCATTGACATAGTTCTTGAATAGCCGTTCTATGGCTATCCCGCCACCAATGCGTCTCCTGTAGGGACTCCTAACGCTGAATGTGAGGAGCTCGGTGGCTGAATCATTCACCGGGTTTTCATGGAACCCCTTCTCCACCCGGGAGAAATCCCCCGCCAGCCTGAATATATTGGGGGGTCGGACATTCAAGCCGAAGGCTATCTCTCTCGTAGTATAATCCCTGTACGACTTGCTATCATACAGGCTGTCACCAGACTTGAGGGTCGTTTCGATGGAAAAACTCCTCGGGACCGGCTCCCATTTTATCTTAAGCCTCCGGGCGTTCTGGAGGTTTAGATAGCCGACCTCACCCTCATCTGCTTCAATGATGCTTTTCACCACATACCCGGCCTCCAGGGAGAATCGCTTTGCAGGCTTATACTTGAAATCAAGCTCCGCAGCCGTATCAGCCGAGAAACCATGCAGCTCCGGGGCTTTAACGCTCAAGGCGGCACCCGCATCCACTATCCTGTTCCCGCGGAGGTCCACCCCGACAGTGAACCCGGATTCGTCCTTTAGTTCCCCCGTATAGCCGCCGCACCCGCCCGTGAGTTTTCCGGACAGCCCCATGCTGAATCTCCCGTGCACGTCCAGCTGCAAGGCGTCCCCGCGGGGAGCCACAATCCTGCTGATATCGGCAGGTTCGCCGGCACCTTCCAGCGACATTGCGATTGCTGCCTGATGCCCGACGATCACGCTCGCTATTGTTAGAATCCACATCCATATAGGGATGAAGAAGCGAATCCGAAAAGTCCTTCGGTACCCCAGGATGAACCCCCCTCCCGGGCGCATTCATGGCCCGATAGTCCGCTGGCTCGATACGCCAGTGCTGCAATCCCAGGATACCATCATATTCCATAAATGTCAATAAAACTTTCGGGTGATTTCGATGAATCCCGATTTTGATCGCGATTGATTTCGACACGACTGTATGACGCTGCAAGTTAGCCTAAATCAGACAATGTTGTCACTTGACGAGCCCGAGCTCTCTGGCCTTTCTAAAGACCTCGCACTCCTCGCAGCGCCCGTCGCAATCCATGCAGTCCTCCTCCACCTCCCAGCAATTAAGCCCACGCGCGTGAATTTCGCAATTTAAATACAAGCTTGCGGGGCAGCCACGGATCGCGCGACAATCCTTGAAGCCCCCACCCGGGAGTTCCCGGCCCGACAAAGCCTCCTGCAACACAACCGCCTCCGCATCCTCGGGATTCTTATGACTTCGCATGACTTCTTGTGATTCTTCTTATGGCTCTATGCATCATTCTGTAGTTTTCTCGTTGCCGCGCTGCGCCTTCTTCGTCGACGTGGAGCCCAGGCTCCCGGCCCGCTCGGCCGCGGCGACCACAGCGTCCATCAAAGCCCCCCTCACCCCGCCCCTTTCCATGGCGTGGAGGCCTGCTATGGTGGTCCCTCCGGGCGAAGTCACCATGTCCCTCAGCTTCGCCGGATGCTCGCCTGTCTCGAGGACCATCTTCGCCGCGCCTAGGACCGTCTGGGCGGCAAGGATGAGGGCCTGGTCCTTGCGAAAGCCGATTCGCACCCCCCCATCGGCCAGGGCCTCGATAACCGTGTAGACGAATCCGGGCCCGCTGCCGCTCAAGGCCGTTACGCTGTTCATCAATGACTCATCAATCTCTACGACCACAGCCATCTTCCTGAGAAGCTCGAGGAGCCAGCCGGCATCCGCGGCATCTATGTGCTTCCCGAGGCAAAAGGCGATCGCCCCGGCGCCGAGCGAGCACGGCGTATTGGGCATGATGCGCATCACCTTTACCTCTTCGCCGAGCATGGTCTCCACATAATTCAACTCGATGCCCGCGGCCAACGTCACGATTATGCTCCCGGGCCTAATCATCCCGCGCAGCTCAAGGAGCACACCGGATATAACCTGCGGCTTGACCGCTAGGAATAAGGCATCAGCCTGCCGGGCAACCTCTATGTTGCTGGGGACGGCGGTTACGCCCAGGTCGTTACTGATGGATGCCAGCCTCTCGCAGCTCGCATCGCTCGCGACTATGTTGGACGGATCTACGTACGCGAAACCAATCAAGCCCTTCATCAAGGCCTCGGCTATCGTGCCTGCCCCAATAAAACCTATCGTATGTGACAATACTAGACTCACCTCTTCCCGGGTTTGCCTGAATCCTGCAGGCGAAATATGCTTTGCAATCTATATCTTCTATAGTTGGCAAGTATAGTTGGCAAGAATTAGTACGGCAGGGATTCCTGAATTTTATATTTCCTTCGCCACCCTGGTCAATAATCCTTCAGTTTCCTCTTAGCTCAGTATGAAAAATTCACCAATTTCCCCAGGTAGCAGTTAGGTAGCTGCCATACCCCATAGGCTTCATTTAGAGGCAATTCCGGCGGAGCCAACTCCAGTCCACGGGTATAACAAACGGGTATAACAAACAGATGGCAGGAAATCCACCCAGTGTCATTGAAATAAGCAATGGGGCCTCTCCTGTATAAATCACCGTCAAACCCCTAATATGTTAACCCTTGAACGATAGAGATGAACAGAAGCGCTAGAAAGGTGAGATGGCTTGAGAATCATTGTAGGCTTGAGCGGCGCGACCGGCGCAATTTACGGCATAACCCTCCTGAAGACCTTGAGGGATCTCGAGATCGAAACACACCTGGTGCTCACCCCGTGGGCCGAGGCCACCATAAAGGCGGAGACCGACTACTCCCCTGAGGAGGTAATGAGCCTTGGCACCCACACCCATGCCCATGACGACCTCGCCGCCCCGATTGCGAGCGGGACCTGCCCCACAGATGCCATGGTGATCGCCCCCTGCAGCATGAAGACCCTGGCGGCGATCGCAAGTGGCTATTCCGATAATCTCCTCACGCGGGCGGCCGACGTGATGATCAAGGAGCGCCGTCCCCTGGTGCTCGTAGCCCGGGAGACCCCCCTTTCCCCGATCCATCTCGAGAACATGCTCAAGCTCGCTCAGGCAGGCGCCGTCATCCTGCCCCCGGTCCCATCCTTCTACCAGCGGCCATCAACAGTAGAGGATATCGTCAAGGGGACGGTCGCGAAGATTCTCGACCAGCTCCGGATCAAGCATAACCTAGTGCCCCCATGGGGGCAGGAAACAAAAAAAGGAATTATGAGGAGATCGTAGGAGGAATATTCCTAAGGAGGGTATACTATATGGAATTTATGAAGAATTATTAAGTAAGGAATTATAATGGGCTCCCGGAGGAGCCCCAAAACTCGTCCCGCCCCACAAACGGAACATTATTCAAATCCAACGAGAGTATGGTGCATGGCACCTATGAAGGTATAGCGCCGATGAAAGGCCAGACACAAAGGCTGGACACCGCTAGACATCGGCGGCCTTCTTCGCCTCAGGCGCTGACCCTCTCCGGCACACCAGAGCCTGGAGGTAAGCCATTACGTAAGGCATTACATAGTAATCGAGCCCAAAAGCCCTGCCCGCCCCTCCCAGCATCGGTATCGAAGCTACAAGGAACCATATGTTTCCCGTGCCTGAAAGCATGAAATTGATATTCATGAATATGGAGCCGAGCCCCGCCAGAACCGTAAACAGGCCGAATATGAATGCGAGCCCGAGCACCAGCTCCCCAAGGGTGATCATCCTCTGGAAAAGCAATGCATGCGGAAATACCACATTCTCCATAAATGCCGCATACCAGGCTGGCGTGTTAGGTCCCATCGGCACCAGCGACGATCCTGAAACCAGCTTATCGCCGGATACCAGGAACCCGGCCTGCACCTTTTCAATCCCGGACGCCAGCCACTGGTAGCCAAGAAAGAGCCTGAGTATCACCAGCCAAAACATGCTAGCCTTCACGTTCAAATGCTTGTACAAACCCGATAAACCTCCCCTCTCATTGAGAAATTCCTCTTTCAGGTACCTTGATGTGAGCCACAGCTTCCCAACGCCAAAGAGATAATGCAGATTGACAAGATGCTTCATGGCCATGGCAGGAAAGCCCCAGAGCGGGACCCCGGCGATATCAGCCACAGCGTAATGGCTTCCGATCGATACCATGACCCCATGAAGCTTCGGTTTGAATTTCCCCTGCGGCTTGCCATGTATTGCAGATGCAATAGCCTCCGCTACGAAATCGGCACCCTGCAGCCCCGCCTCAACCAACGCAGGCAACTCGCCATCATCGTTGGCAAACAGGGCATTATCCCCTATCGCGTAGACATCCGGGCACCTCTCCGTCTGCATGCGCTCGTTTACCATGATGCGACCCCGGCGACCACATGGGAATCCCAAATCCCTCACATCCCCCCTGGTCTGGACACCGCCGGTCCATATCAGGGTGCGGGTTTTCAGGATTGTGCCGGATTTCAAGGCTATATGATCCTCACCAACTTCGGTTATAGGCGAATTCGTAAACACCATGATCCCCTTACGCTTCATGAACGCCATGGCTCTCTCCCTGAGGCTCGGCCTCAGGTTAGGAAGGATGGTTGGCAGCGCCTCGATCAAAATCACATGGACTTCGTGCGGGGATATCTCATGCTCGCGGCACAGATCGGGGACCCATTCAACCAGCTCACCGACCATCTCGACACCGGTAAACCCCCCGCCGCCCACCACGAAGGTGAGGATTTCCTGGCGCTTCACTGGATCAGACTCAGACCGGGCCTGCCTGAACATCTCACTCACCCGGCGCTTGATCCTGAGCGCGTCGTCAAGCGACCACAGCGTAAATGCATTTTCCTGCATACCGGGTATGCCGTAATACGCCGGCTCGCTCCCGCAGGCGAGGATCGCATAATCGTAGTGATATTCGGCGCTGGCGGACGAAAGAACGCGCTTCTCCGGGTCGATCTTGGTGATTTTGTCGTTCACTACCTTGACGCTCGTTCCTGAGAAAACGCGTTCAAGGGGTATCTCGACGGCTTCAGGCCTGATTCTATTGCCGGCTACCTCATGGAGGTCGGTCAAGAGTACGTGGTTCGGACCGTCATTTATAAGTATTATACTGGCATCCTTTCCTCCAACAAGCCTGTCAAGCTTCTGAGCAACGTGAACTCCCGCATAGCCACCTCCCACTATTACTATTTCCTTCTTAGGCTGCACATCCGGTTCCCTCCCCAATCAAAGAAACTGGTTCACAAAGAAATTGATCCACAAAAGACACTATACCACTTTGAATACATAATTGACAACACTATATTGCTCACCATTGCGTATTATGCAGGCCGTTAACCATCCCGGCGAGCTACAGGCGCGAAGCAAATAGGCAAATGAGCAGTACTAGATTCTGGCATAATCCCGGGATGCAATTTTGCCGGGACAAACCCCGGTCAAACCCTATTGCATTTATCGGGTTTATACTATAATATCTTTTTGGGTGGCCACCTAATTTCTACATAAACAACCCAAACTAAATCGCCAGGCTGCTAAATCAAGCAGGCAAGATTAAAAAAGGAGTTGACGTAGCAAGTGAAAACCAAAAGCCTTGCGCTGATTGCCTTGCTTTGCCTGACGGCGCTCATCGCCAGCGCCATACCTGCCCTGCCGGCGAGCCCTCGTTACCGCGATGGGTCGTTTGTTGGCGTCGTCAAGGATGCAAAACGCGGGGACACCGTCGTCGAAGTGGTCATTAAGGGCGGCAAGATAGCCGAGGTCGATGTCGTCATGCCCACTGAGGACGAGGTCAAGAAGGAAAACTATCCTCCAGCGCTTGAAGCGCTCAAGAGCATCCCAAAACAGATCGTTGCAAAGCAATCAACCGACGTCGATGTGGTAACAAAGGCGACAGGGAGCTCCAAAAAGTATATCGATGCGGTCAAGATGGCGCTCGCGAATGCAGAGCCCAGGACGGGCAAGCTCCCCGCGGGTGTAAAATGGCATGATGGCACCTACGCCGGCCTCGTCAGGGATCCCAAACATGGCGACTGCGTGGTCGAGGTTGTGATCAAGGGCGGGAAGATGACGGAAGTCAACGTGATCGCGCCAACGGCCGAATACATGAAGAATTATAACTATGAACCTGGCAAGGAGGCCTACAGGGAAATCCCGAAGAGGATCCTGACTGCCCAATCCCCCGATGTCGACGTCTATACCAAGGCGACGGGGAGCAGCAAGAAGTATATGGATGCCGTCCGGCATGCGCTCGAGCAGGCCGAATAGGATAGGGAGGAGTGACAGGGCCAAGTCCACACCACAGCAGTCCACAGCGTGGGACATATAGCGTGGGAAGGAGAGGAGATTTGCGGGAAGTCCCAGCCTCACACGAGGCGCCTGGGACTTCTCCGTGCTTATTCTAGTCCGCGTGGGTAATTCACGCGGCTGAATCCTGGACTGAATCCCGTTCTAATCCAAGTCGGATTTGATCGGATTTGGTCGTATTCTATTCTGGATTCGGAGGTCAGGCCGATTTGAAGGAAGGATTTGCCCGATTGAAGACGAAGGATAACGGGAGGAAGAGGCTTCATCTCAATACATCCGGCTTCTATGTAGTGGCCGCCTTATTCATCATCCTAGCTCTTGCAGTCTCCATCCGCCTGGGCCTTTGCCCGGGACTTGCCACGGGCTTTAGCCCGGCCCCGGCCGAGAACGGCGATGGAGATGGACCGGTAAGTGGGACCAGATTCATGATGGGAACTGTCGTTACGATGAAGGCCTACGGTCCCGGGGCAGCAGGGGCGGTGGAGCAGGGTTTCGCACGCGTCAGAGAAATCGAGAATAAGATAAGCGTCAATATACAGGCCAGCGAGGTATCAAAGGTGAACAGCGAGGCCGGCCTGCGCCCGGTGCGCGTTGGCAGGGACGCTTTCGATATAGCGCGGAGCGCTCTGGAATATGCTGCCCTGACATCAGGTAAATTCGACCCCGCTATCGGTCCCATTGTCAAACTCTGGGGGATCGGTACAGATCATGCCAGGGTCCCGGACCCAGATGTGCTTGCGGCGAAGCTCTCCCTTGTAGATTACAGAGATGTGATCCTGGATGGTAATCGACACTCAATCATGCTTAAACGAAAAGGGATGGCCCTCGATTTTGGGGGCATCGCCAAGGGGTATGCCGCCGACGAGGTCGTCCGCATCTTCAAGGAAAGGGGCGTAAAAAGCGCCTATGTGGACCTGGGCGGCAATGTATTCGTCGTCGGGTCGCGTCCCGATGGCAGGCCGTGGCGGATTGCCATCCAGGACCCCAGGAAGGAGCGGGGCTTCTATGTCGGAATCATCGAGGCCAAGGACAAGAGCATAGTCACATCCGGCGATTACGAGCGTTACTTCGAGGCGAATGGCAAGCGGTATCATCATATCTTCGACCCGGCCACGGGCCGGCCGGCGGATTCGGGCATCATGAGCGCCACCATCATATCAGACCGCTCAATCGACGGCGATGCGCTGTCTACGAGCGTATTCATCCTGGGGCCCGAAAAGGGCCTCGAGCTCGTCAACAGATTGCCGGGGATCGAGGCCGTTATAATCACGACGGACCGGAAGGTTCTTATCTCCAGGGGCCTCGCCGAAAGCGGTGCTTTCACTATAACGAGCAAGGAGTACAGGCTTACACGATGAAAAAGGGAGACGCGCTCCTCCTAATTGCCATATCGGTCACTGTGGCCCTGACCCTTGCCCTGGGTCACATCCTCACCCCCAGGATGGGGGGAAGTGCCGCGTCCAGGCTGGCCGTTACGATCAAGGTCGATGGCAGGATGTACCGGACCATGCCCCTGGAGCCCGTGGGACATAAGACCTTCAAAATCAGGACGAAGCGCGGTGGATACGCGCTCCTGGAGATGCGGGATGGAAAGATTCGCATAGCTGAGTCCAACTGCCCCGAACAGGTTTGCGTAAGGACAGGATGGATATCGAGGCCGGGGCAATCAATAATTTGCGTTCCCAACCGTGTTATGGTATATATAAATGATATGGATGAATCCGACCACGGCCAGGCGGGCCAGGGCAGCAGCGAGGATGGCGTGGACGTCATAGTCTACTAAATTGTAGATGATATTCATATAGGTCTGGAGGCTCTAAAATGTCCGGGACATCGAGGCTTGTGCGATGCGGCCTCCTGGTCGCATTCAGCCTGGTTCTATATGTTATCGAGGGACTCATACCCGTCCCCTTCATCGTCCCCGGCGCCAAGCTGGGGCTGGCCAATATCATCACCGTAGTGGCGATCGCTCTGCTGGGGCCAAGGGACGCCTTTATCATTGTTACGGTGCGTACCTTTCTCGCATCCCTTCTAACCGGCAACCTGACCAGCTTCTGGTTCAGCCTTTCAGGGGCTATCCTGAGCACCTCTGTCATGTCTCTGGCCTATACCCGTTTCGGGGAGGCATTCAGCATTGCCGGGATAAGCATCCTCGGAGGAATCTTCCATAATATCGGCCAGCTCTTCGTCGCAAGCCTTGTCGTTGGCACATATGGAATCTATTCCTATTTGCCGCTCCTGCTGGTTGCCGGCACCTGCACAGGCTACTTTGTCGGCCTCGCGGCCAGCTTCATCATCCGAACGATGCAGGTCAACCCGTTGTTCCGCCTTCATATGCAGGAGAGCTACCAGGCCGGCGGCCGGGGAGAAAACAGCGCCGCCCGCAACGCCGCCCACCAGGCCACGGCAGGGCAGGTCGCGAAGTGACTCAAACCAGGAAACCAGGGATGAAAAGGGATGAAATGATGCAAGGCAGGGAAAGGCTTGAAAGGTTCGCTCTCATCCAGGCTGAGATCGATAGGGTCGAGCGCATCCTGCAGGACCTCACCAGCGTCTCTCCCCGGCCGCTCTGGGCGGCCGTGCAGGATATGATCGAAGCCGGAGGCAAACGACTGAGGCCAGCCATGGTCATCACCTGCAGTTATTTTGGCCCCCGGAGGGACCAGCGACAGGATCAAGTCACGCAGGCGGCCGCAGCAATTGAGATAATTCACCTCGCCACGCTCATCCACGACGATATAATTGACAACTCCCCCTTGCGGCGCGGGGTTCCTGCGCTACATGAGCGCTTCGGTAAAGAGGTTGCCGTGTTTGCCGGGGACTACCTCCTGAGCCAGGCCCTCTCGATGCTCGTGACGGGCATGCCGCCGGGGCTTCTTGGCACGATCTCGGATTCCCTCAAAACGCTCTGCCTGGGCGAGATCAGACAATTCACGCACCGCTATGACCTCGAGGTCTCCCCTGACGAGCACCTGGATATAATCCAGCAAAAGACGGCATCCCTCTTCTCGCTGGCATGCTTCACCGGCGCCTCGATCTCCGAAGCGCCACCCACCATCGTCAGATCGCTCCAGACCTACGGGATGCACCTCGGGATGCTGTTCCAGATTGTAGATGATATCCTGGATCTCTATGGTTCTGAGGCTGAGACGGGCAAGCCACCGGGCAGGGACTTGGAGGATGGGATTTACACGCTCCCCATTATCTATACCCTGACCACCAGGGAATTCCGGGCGAGGCTGAAGCCTTATCTCCGGGGCGGAGCTGGGGCCCCGGTTTCAGATCGCGATATCGCCGGGATCGCCGCAATTGTCAGGGAGGCGGGGGGCCTCGACCACGCCAGGGCCGTCGCAGGGCACATGGCGGCGCTCGCTCGTGAAGCCCTTTCAAGCCTGCCGGATGTGCCACATAGATGCCTGCTGGCCGATTTTATAGATTTTGCTCAAAATAGGGGATACTGATTGATGGGGATTGATAGGGATTGATAGGGGATATATAAGGATGAACTACCGCGACCTTGGAGAATTTATCGCCTGTCTTGATTCAAAAGGTATGTTGAAACGGATAAAGGCCCCGGTCGACCCGGTGCTCGAGATAACGGAGATAACCGACAGGGTGTGCAAACAGGGCGGGCCCGCCCTCCTCTTCGAAAACGTCAAGGGGTCGAACTACCCGGTGCTGATAAATGCCTTCGGCTCTCACGAGCGGGTAAAGCTCGCCCTGGGCGTTGCAAGCTTGGACGCCATCGGCGAAGAAATCACCAGGCTTCTCGATATCCCGAGGATGGACGGTTTCCTGGGCAAGCTGAAGGCCCTCCCTGCGCTCAAGAGGATCGCCGACTTCTTCCCCAGGACGGTCAAATCTGCCCCGTGCCAGGAGGTCGTAGAGGACGAGCCTGACCTCGACAGCCTCCCGGTCCTGAAATGCTGGCCGGGGGATGGGGGCCGCTTCATTACCCTGCCGCTTGTTTTCACGAAAGACCCTGAAACCGGTCGCCAGAACGTCGGGATGTACAGGATGCAGGTCTACGATAAGCGCACTACCGGGATGCACTGGCATATTCACAAGGACGGGGCCCGGCACTTCGAGATATACAAATCCCAGGGCAGTAGGATGGAGGTTGCCGTGGCCATAGGGTGCGACCCGGCGACGATCTATGCCGCAACCGCCCCCCTCCCCTACGGCATCGATGAGATCCTGTTCAGCGGCTTTCTCAGGCAGGCGCCTGTGGAAATGGTCAGGTGTAAGACTGTAGATTTAGAGGTCCCGGCCCACTCGGAATTCATCCTGGAAGGATATGTCGACCCGTCTGAGATGCGGCTGGAAGGGCCGTTTGGCGACCATACAGGCTATTATTCCGAGCCCGGCCTCTACCCCGTTTTCCATGTCACCGCCATCACGAGGAAGCGCTCCCCGGTCTACAATGCCACTATAGTGGGAAGGCCTCCGATGGAGGACTGCTTCCTCGCAAAGGCGACCGAGAGGATATTCCTCCCGCTGATCAGGCTACAGCTCCCCGAGATAGTGGACATGAACCTCCCAATCGAAGGGGTTTTCCATAACTGCGCCATATTATCCATCAGGAAGAGCTATCCCGGCCAGGCCAAAAAGGTCATGCATGCCCTGTGGGGATTGGGCCAGATGATGTATACCAAGCTCATAATCGTCGTGGACCATGATGTAGATGTCCATGACCTGTCATGTGTGATGTGGAAGGTCTTCAATAACATCGATGCCAGGCGGGACGTTGTCATCGTCGACGGCCCCCTGGATATCCTGGATCACGCCTCCCCGCAGCCGAGGTATGGCTCGAAGATGGGGATAGATGCCACGAGGAAATGGCCGGAAGAGGGACATCCCAGGGAATGGCCGGGTGAGATACATATGGCGCCCGAGATCAAAAAGCTGGTTGATGAGAGATGGAGCGAATATGGAATCAATCAGGAGCAACACGAATAGCACGCCGGGCAACGAACCCAATAGGGGGGCCATGGGCGGGAGAATCAAGACTTATGCCGATCTTGTAATGTTCGGCCATTCCCTCTTTGGACTCCCCTTCGCCTACCTCGGGGCCCTCCTGGCTGCGCGGGGAATGCCGGCCTGGCGGGATATCCTGTGGATCACCCTGGCGATGCTTGGAGCGAGAAACGGGGCCAATGCCATTAATCGCCTGGTGGACCACGAGATCGACGCGCGAAATCCGCGGACCGCAAACAGGCACCTACCGCGCGGGGTCGTTTCGCGGCGCGAGGTGTTGGTGCTCTCGACCATGGCTTTCATCCTCTTCATAGTAAGCGCGTGGCAACTCAATGCCCTTTGCGTGAAGCTCCTCCCCGTTGCCCTCGCCGTCATAATCTCGTATTCATATACCAAGAGGTTCACGTGGGCCTCCCACTTCGTCCTCGGATTCGCTGTGGCCATGGCCCCTATGGGTGGTTGGATAGCGGTGCGCGGCGCCATCGAGCCTGCCACGATACTCCTGGGGCTGGCTGCGGGGGCGTGGGTGGCGGGCTTTGATATAATCTACGCGCTCCAGGATATCGACTTCGACAGGAAGGAGGGGCTGCACTCCGTGCCAGCGAGATTCGGCGCAAGTACGGCCCTGACGATATCGACCCTCCTCCACGTCCTTACCTTCATAACCCTCCTGGGGCTAGCCTTTGAACAACACCTGGGCCCGGTATACATCGCCGGGGTAGTCATCTCAGGGGCTCTCCTCTGGTATGAGCACCGCCTTGTCTCCGCGGCGGACCTGAATAGGATTGATGTTGCCTCCTACACCATAAACCAGATAATAGCCCCGGTGTTGTTCATGGCTGCTGTTATCGATCGCCTCATAAAGCTATAGAATATATCATGACAGATTAAGACGGGAGGCATCAGGATATGAGAATAAGACTGAGAGCGAGATTGGAAATGGGAATGAGGATAATATTGTATAGAGGTTTGCTGTTCCCTATTGCCCTGGCCCTGCTCGTATTGCTAATGGCAGCCGGGGCGCCGTTAGAAGCCTCCACCAAATCTCCCCAGTCTCCCGGTGCCAGCAACGCTTTGCGTATAGGAATACTTCCCGACGTGGATTCCTTCCCGTTTATCGTGGCGCAGGAGCTCGGGTTCTTCGAGGATACCGGCGTAAATGTAAAACTGATCCCATTTCAGAACCCGATAGAGAGGGATAGCGCCCTCCAGGCAAAGGCCATCGATGGCGAGGTCGCGGACACCCTCGCAGCGGTGTTTGCGCGCGTGAATGGCCTCGACGTCAAGATTACTTCTATAACAAACGGCCGCTATGCTATACTCACGTCACCCAAATCCGGCATCAAGTCCCTCCAGGACCTGAAGAACGTCCCGGTCGGCCTTTCCACAAATACCATCATAGAATATATAACCGACCAGCTCCTGACCGGCGCGGGGCTTCCGGCCAGCTCGATCGGGAAGATAGCCATACCCAAGATCCCGATCAGGCTTCAAATGCTGGAATCCGGCAAGATCAAGGCCGCGTGCCTGCCCGAGCCCCTGGCAACGGTGGCAAGGCTCAGGGGCGCCTCCCTCATCGCGGACAGCGATTCTATGGGCCTGGCCCCCGGCGTAATGATCTTTACGACCAGCGCGATAAGGGGAAAGGCTGAAGAGCTCCGCAAGCTCTACGAAGCCTATGATAAGGCAGTCATGAAAATAAACGAGGAACCGGGCTCGGTGAGGCATCTCCTTGTCGAGAAGGCTGGCTTTCCTGCGATTGTGAAGGATGCCCTCGTTTTCCCACATTACCACAGGCCGTCCGTCCCGGCACGGGGTGATGTGGAAAGGGTTGTCAACTGGATGGTCCAGAAGAATTTGATAGAGGAGAACCAGGCCCCCGCCTACCAGGATCTCGTGACAGACAGCCTTATCAGGAACATCGGGACCGGGGATTTTAAGTAGGCTGTATGATAACTGTAAGGGAATTAAGCTTCACATACCAGCAGGCGAATTCAAGATCAGGAATTGAGGCCCTCGCCGGCATATCAGTTGATATGCCCGGGAATTCCACAACCGCAATCCTCGGGCCGTCGGGCTGCGGCAAGACCACTCTGCTCTACATCCTAGCGGGCCTCCTCAAGCCGTCAAGCGGCGAGGTTCTCATCAAGGGCCAGCCTCCCCGGGCAGGACGGCCGGGGACCGCGCTTGTCCCGCAGGATTACGGTCTTCTCCCGTGGAAGACGGTGCGGGATAACGTGTCTCTCGGGCTCAAGCTGAGGAGGGTCCCCGCGCCCTTGGCGCTGCAAAGGGTGGAATACATCCTCGAACAGCTGGGCGTGGCGGAGACCATCAACCGCTACCCCGCCCAGCTGAGTGGCGGCCAAGCCCAGCGGGTGGCAGTAGCCCGCGCGCTGGTGCTCAACCCCGATGTCCTTCTCCTGGATGAACCATTCTCGTCGCTTGACGCGCTCACACGCGAGAAGCTCCAGGAGGTGCTCCTTGATGTATGGGCCAGGCTCAGGGTCTCCACCGTGCTCGTAACGCACTCCATAGAGGAGGCCGTCTTCCTCGGCCACAAGATCATAGTCCTATCGGGGCAACCAGGGCGGTTGGTGGCCGAGGTCGAAAACACGTGTTTCGGGCGACCGGACGCCCGCGACCTGCCAGAGTTCCACAATACATGCGCGGAGCTCAGGGGGCTTCTCGGCCGGCGTCACCGGCTCAACCCGGCTTAACCAGGCTCAGCCCGGCTCAACCAGGTCTGGTATGACCGGGGTCTTGCATGATCCGATCCGGCCCGAGTCGGATATATACGAGTCGGATATATATCAGGTAGGATAGGAACCGGAAGCAATGCCTATAAACTATGGTACAAACAGGTATAAAATAGGCAGGGAGCAATACAGGATGAACGTGCTGAAATGGCACAAAAAAGGCGCTGGAAATCTACCTGCGAAGAGCGCGGGATCAGCAATCGCGGTAATCCTGGGGACCATAGCTATATGGCAGGGTATATCCGCAGCCGCACGCATCCCGGCTCTCCCTGGACCATATGAGATCGCCCTGGCCTCCGGGCGCGTAGCCCCGGCCCTGGGCCTACACATGCTCGTAAGTATGTGGCGCGTCGTCGCCGGTTCGCTTATCGCCCTCTCGCTCGGCGTACCCCTCGGGTGCTTCGTCGGCCGGAACCGGACCATCGATACAGTCATCGCGCCCGTTATATACCTCGCCTACCCCGTGCCCAAGATAGCCTTTCTCCCTGTAATCCTGTTATTCCTCGGCCTGGGCGACACATCCAAGATATTCATAATAGTCCTCCTCGTATTTTTTCAGATTTTCGTCTCAACCAGGGACGCCGCCCGAAACCTCCCCCCGAGCCTCGTCTATTCCGTGAAAGCCCTCGGGGCAACGCCGCGGGATATATACAGGCATGCCATAATACCTGCGATCCTCCCCGAAATCTTCACTGCCACACGTATCGGCCTCGGCACGGGCCTGGCAACCCTTTTCTTTACCGAAACCTTTGCCACCTTCCATGGCCTCGGGTATTTCATTATGGATGCCTGGTCCAGGGCCGCATATGATGAAATGTTCGCCGGCATCATGGCGCTGAGCATCCTTGGATTCGTGCTGTTTGCCGCGCTCGATATCATCGAAAGGAGGACCTGCCGCTGGAAACACCTGAATTAATCGCCACAGGCATGGACGACCGGGGTGGGAGGAAGGGGCGCTCTCCCGGGAGGTTCCTCCCGCGGTCATACGCAAGAAAATTATGGCGCGCCATATGCGAGTTTGAGTTGATCGCGCCGAGCGACCGGATACTGGTAGGCTTCTCTGGCGGGAAGGATAGCTCATTCTTGGTGTATGCGCTCGCCGCAATACGAGAATACTCGCCAGCCCCATTTGAGGTCGGGGCGCTCATGGTGGACCTCGGTTTTACCGGCTTTACCGGGCTCAGGCCCGGGCAGCCCGGGCCTGCCAGATCTGACGGACCTAACGGGCCTGATGGACCTGTAACTGAGCGCCTGCGGGATTTCTGCGAGGCCCTCGGCGTGCCGTTTTACCTCAAGCAAACGGAGATAGCTGCAATGGTCCTGGCGCCCGCCGCCGGGCAAAACCCATGCGCAGTCTGCTCTCATCACAGGCGTGGCGCCATGAACAACTTCGCCCTCGAACACGGATATAACAAGATCGCGCTTGCTCACCACCACGATGACGCGATCGAGACCCTGCTGATGAGCATCCTTTATTCCGGCCAGATCAAAACCTTTCTACCCAGGACATACCTGGACCGCACAGGGCTCACTGTCATACGCCCCCTCGTCTACTTCAGAGAGCACGAGATCAGGTCCGCAACCCGCTTTACAGGTTTCGAGCCAGTCCCAAGCCCCTGTCCCATGAACGGCAGGAGCAAGCGCGCCGAGGTCAAGGAGCTCATACGCGATCTCACCAGGAAGGACCGCACCATCTACAGCAAACTCTCGGCGGCCCTACGAAGTGATGCCGTCATCGAGTTGTGGCCCCCGGTCCCATCCAAGGAGGAGCTCGACCGGAAACACCGTGAATTCTTCAGGAATAAAAAGGAATAAAAGAGCCAGGGCAGCGCGGCAGGATGATTGATCCGCTAACCGGATGTCCCCGGCCCGGAGGGATTCTTCCTGGTGGAATTCCTCCTTGCTCAGGCGATGTAGGGGATCTGATCCCCTCCAACGTGACCCTCGCCCGGTATCAAGGGGATGCCATCCATGTTCCCCTCTCCCGGCGCCTCCTCGGAGGCATCATCGGGCGGCCCTGCGGCGGAGGCCACCTCCTCCGGCAGCAGGGCCACATTAAGCACCTGGTCCATATGATCGACAAGGATGAATTCAAGCTTATCCTTGACATTTTGAGGAACCTCTTCAAGTTCCTTCTTGTTCTCCGACGGCAGGATGACTGTCCGGATGCCTGCCCTGTGCGCTGCGAGCACCTTTTCCCTTATACCGCCTACCGGGAGCACCCGCCCGCGCAGCGTGATCTCGCCAGTCATTGCCACATCGCCCTTGACAGCACGCCCTGTTAACGCCGACGCCAGAGCAGTGGCCATTGAGATGCCCGCAGAGGGCCCATCCTTTGGAATAGCCCCTTCCGGCACGTGGATGTGCACGTCCGAGTCCTGGTAGAAGGTTTCACTTATCCTGAGGTCGCTCGCACGGGAGCGGATATAGGTGAAGCCCGCCTGTGCCGATTCCCTCATGACCTCTCCCAGTTTCCCCGTGAGGGTGAGCTTCCCTGTGCCCTTCATAACGGAAACCTCGATGGCGAGGATATCCCCGCCGGCCTCTGTCACGGCCAGGCCCGTTGCGACCCCGACCCTATCCTCCATCTCGGCTACCCCATACCTGTACTGGGGAATCCCGAGGTATTTCTCAACCTGGTCCTCATCAATCGATATGGGGCCATCGCAGCCGCCGACAACCTCCCGCGCGACCTTCCGGCAGATGGCGGATAGCTCCCGCTCCAGGTTCCGGACCCCAGCCTCGCGCGTGTACTCCCGGATGATCTTGCGGATCGCGCCCTCGCTGATGGTCACGCCCCGGTCTTCAAGCCCATGCTCCTTCAGCTGCTTTGGGAAGAGGAACTTATCCGCGATCTGGACCTTCTCCTCCTCCGTATAGCCCGGGATAGATATGACCTCCATCCGGTCGAGAAGCGCACGCGGTATAGCATGCATGATATTCGCCGTGGTTATGAACATGACATCCGACAGGTCGAACGACGCTTCTATATAATGATCGCCAAAGGCGCAGTTTTGCTCGGGGTCCAAGACCTCGAGCAACGCCGCTGCGGGGTCCCCCCTGAAATCCGAGCTCATTTTATCGATCTCATCCAGCAGCAGCACAGGGTTTTTGGATCCCGCCTGTCGCATAGCCTGTATAACCTTGCCAGGCAGGGCGCCCACATACGTCCTCCTGTGCCCCCTTATCTCCGCCTCATCCCTCACGCCGCCCAGGGAAAACCGGACAAACTTCCTCCCGAGGGCGCGAGCTATGGATTTCCCGAGCGAGGTTTTGCCCACTCCCGGTGGCCCGACGAGGCACAAGATCGGCCCCTTCATCTTGTTGGACAGCTGGCGAACCGCCAGGAACTCGAGAATCCTCTCCTTCACCTTTTCGAGGCCGTAATGGTCCTCGTCGAGTATCCTGGCCGCGGCATCAACATCCAGCCTGTCCTTGGTCTTTTGAGTCCAGGGCAGCGCCAGGAGCCAGTCGAGGTATGTGCGAACCACAACAGCCTCCGCCGCCATCGGGGGCATCTTCTCGAGCCTCTCAACCTCACGCGTGGCGCGCTCGACAACATCCTTGGGCAACTTCGCCGCCGCTATCTTCTCCCTGTATTCATCAACCTCGGCCATGCGCTCGTCCTTTTCGCCGAGCTCCCTCTGGATGGCCTTTATCTGCTCCCTGAGATAATACTCCTTCTGGGTCTTCTCCATCTGCTTCCTGACCCGGACGTGTATCTTCCTCTCGATCTCAAGGATCTCCATTTCCCTGCTCAATATCTGGCAGAGCGCCTCCAGCCTGACCTTCGGTGACCCGGCCTCCAGTATCCCCTGCTTATCCTCCACCCGCAGGGGCAGGTGAGACACGATGTCATCAGCCAGGCGACCCGCATCGTCGATGTTTGCAACAGAGATCAAGATCTCCGGGGGTATCTTCTTGCTCAGCTTTACATACTGTTCAAACTCGCTGACGGTGCTCCTCATTAAAGCCTCGATTTCAGGCGTCTTCTCCTCGTGCTCTTCGAGCCTGGTAACCCGAACCTTGTAACAGGGTTCAGATTGGACATACTCTTCGATCCTGGCCCTTACAATCCCTTCCACTAAAATCCGTATAGTCCCGTCCGGGAGCTTAGCAAGTTGTTTGATCTCTGAGATTGTGCCGACCCTGTAAATCTCGTTTGGCGTGGGCTCGTTTATCCTGGCCTGCTTCTGCGCAGTCAACAGGATGAGCCGGTCATTCATCATTGCCTCCTCAAGCGCGCTAACGGACTTATCCCTCCCGACCTCAAGGGGTATTGTCATGTATGGAAAAACCAGAACACCGCGCAAGGGAAGCAACGGTAAGGTATCCTGGGCCTGAGCCTTAAACCCTGCCTCTCCCACATTCTCCGTAGCCATCCCTCTCCCACACCTCCTGACTAATGGGCCCACAGAGCTGATTATCAAGTAGCATAAAACATCTGGTAGTTCAGGTGACCCCTCGAGGGCGGATAGAGGATCCTGTTGTGTACCCCAGATAACCTATGCGACTAGTTCTCTACAATGAAATTATAGCCTTTTTGGTGGAAGCAGGCAAGATTGATATAAAAAAACCCCGTTTAGCTGCCTAAATAAACTTCAGGCAAAAACGGGATAATCTTGCAATAACGCGGTTATGAATGGAAGAGCCCCCGCCGCTTATGTGCTCGTCCGCCTATGTGTCTATGTGCTTAGGGTCGTAAGAGCTCCCACCGCGGTCATACGCCGGGCTGCCCCTCCGCTGTTCATCAGGGCCGCCCTCACTGCCTCCTCTATGCGCTCGGCACCCAATATCTCGACCCCATCAATGGCCTTGAAGATGTCCTGCCAGTTATCCCTGGGTATGATAACCCTCTTGGCCCCCGCCCTTATCGCAGCCTCGATCTTTGGAACAATGCCGCCCACCGGCTTAACATACCCCCGGATTGATATCTCACCTGTCATGGCCACCTTATTATTCACGGGCTCGTTCGTTATAGCCGAGTAGATTGCTGTTATAAGGGCGATGCCGGCCGACGGCCCATCAATAGGGACTCCGCCGGGGAAATTGATGTGCAGGTCATAATCCACAGGGTTAACATCGAGGTACTTGCGCAGGACTGTAAGAACATTCTCGACCGACCCCTTTGCCATGCTCTTGCGGCGCACAACCTTCCCCGCATCGCCCATTTCCTCCTCCTCTATGACTCCCGTGGTTATGACGTGCCCTGTGCCCCTCGCCACCGGTATCGCCGTAACCTCTATCTCAACTATGGTCCCCATATTCGGCCCGTAAATAGCGAGGCCGTTCGCATACCCAACCTGGGGCTCGTCTGGCACCCGTTTTTCGGGCCGGGGCACATACTGGCCGCTATTCACCACCCACTCAACGTCCTGGGTGGTGATAGTAGAACGCCTCTCGGTCAACGCTATCCCGCCCGCAATCTGGATCATGTTCACAGCATCGCGCCCATTCGTGGCGTATTTCTTGATGACCTCCAAGGCCCCATCCTCAAGCTCAAATCTGGCCTTTCTGGCCGCATTGGCCGCTATTACCCCCACCTCCTCAGGAGTGAGGGCCCTGAAGAATATCTCTATGCAACGCGACCTTATGGCGGCTGGTATCTCGTGAGGCATCCTGGTGGTGGCGCCAACGAGCCGGAAGTCGGCCGGGAGCCCGTTCTGGAATATATCGTGAATATGCTGGGGAATGTTAGAGTCCTCTGAGCTGTAATAGGCGCTCTCGAAGAATACCTTCCTGTCCTCCAGCACCTTGAGCAGCTTATTCATCTGGACCGGGTGGAGCTCCCCTATCTCATCGAGAAACAGGATTCCCCCGTGCGCCTTGGTGACCGCCCCGGGCTTGGGCTGGGGTATGCCGGCTATGCCCAGGGGACCGGCTCCCTGGTATATTGGGTCGTGA
This sequence comes from Bacillota bacterium, assembly GCA_013178125.1. Lineage (NCBI taxonomy): Bacteria > Bacillati > Bacillota > Bacillota bacterium. The sequence goes on from JABLXJ010000006.1 coordinate 231,808, forward strand.
ACAGAGCCGATGAGCGGGTCGGCTATCCCCCTATCGTCAAACCTGGCCGTTGTCGCGTCCATTTCGATGAACTTCGCGAATTCGCGGAAAGGGGAGAGGGGATTCCGCTTCGCCTCCTCGAGAACGACGCGCGCAGCCGCGGTTTTGCCGACACCCGGCGGCCCGTAGATTATAACATGCTGGGGGTTGGGGCCACAGAGCGCTGCCCTCAGCGCCTTGAGCCCCTCCTCCTGGCCTATGATCTCCTTGAGGCTGGCCGGACGGGTCTTCTCGGAGAGAGGCTCAGAGAGTGAGATGCCCCGTAGTTTCTGGAGCTTCTCCATCTCCTTACGGGATTCCCTATCCACAGCAACCTTGTTCGTTTGCTGCGTCCTCAGCAGGTTCCAGAAGTAGAGACCAATCACAACGGCGAAAAAGAGATTTATCAACCCAATTACATTTGTTGTCGTGTTCAAGCTCATCCACCCTCCTCATCGCCGCGAGAGGCTCTTGAATGTCTACAAGCATCCAAGCCCTTGATTTCTTAGATACCCATATCTGTAGTATCTCCACGCCCTTCTCACTTATCCCCGCCAATCGGCATATGCACACCAACCGGCATACCCTTAATTCGTGCCAGTTTACCAGCACGTCCTATTGGTTACCGGATAAAAGAAGAAGAGAGATTCGTTTAAATCTCTCTTCTTCTTCGTCGTCTTCGTCGTCCGCCACGTTTGATCAGTCACTCGGGCTACCAGGCTACCCTAGGCCGTTTCCTCTTTCTTGCGCGAACCCTTCTTCTCAGCCAGGACCAGTGTAGGGTCCCCGAGACCCTCAACAACCTCGCGTGTTACAAGGCACTTCTTCACGTCGTTTCGAGACGGGATCTCGAACATCACATTGAGCATCAGCTTCTCGATTATCGACCTGAGTCCCCGCGCCCCGGTGTTGCGCGCAATAGCCTTATCCGCTATGGCGCTCAGCGAGTCCTGGGTAAATTCGAGCTCAACGCCGTCGAGTTCAAATATCCGCTTATACTGCTTCACAAGGGCATTCCTGGGCTCGGTGAGAATCCGGATCAGGGCCTCCCGGTCCAAGGCGTCCAAAGGAACCACTATGGGCAGGCGCCCTATGAATTCCGGGATCAACCCGAACTTGAGCAAGTCCTCCGGCATAACCTGCCGCAAAAGCTCGCCGACATTTGGATCGACCTTGGGTCTAAGCTCGGCACCGAAACCAATAGCCTTCTTCCCAACCCTGTTCTGAATGATCTTTTCCAGCCCGTCAAACGCCCCACCGCATATAAATAGGATATTCGTCGTATCTATCTGGATGAATTCCTGGTGCGGGTGCTTGCGCCCGCCCTGCGGCGGCACGCTCGCGACCGTCCCCTCGAGAATCTTGAGGAGCGCCTGTTGCACACCCTCGCCCGAGACATCGCGAGTGATCGATGGATTCTCGGACTTCCGGGCGATCTTGTCGACCTCGTCTATATAGACTATTCCCTTTTCGGCCTTCTCTATATCATAGTCAGCGGCCTGGATCAATTTCAAAAGAATATTCTCGACATCCTCCCCAACGTAACCCGCCTCCGTCAACGATGTGGCATCGGCGATCGCAAATGGAACATTTAGAATCTTAGCGAGCGTCTGAGCCAGCAGGGTCTTTCCGCTTCCTGTAGGACCAAGAAGCAGGATATTGCTCTTCTGGAGCTCGACATCATCCACCCTGAGGTTGGAATTTATGCGTTTATAGTGATTATAAACCGCAACCGACAGGGTCTTCTTGGCTTCCTCCTGGCCTATGACGTACTGGTCAAGAATCTCCTTGATCTCCTTAGGCTTGGGGATATTGCCCAATTCGACGTCGACTTCCTCGCCTAGCTCCTCTTCAATGATCTCATTGCAGAGCTCGATGCACTCATCACAGATGTAGACACCAGGGCCTGCAATGAGCTTCTTCACCTGTTCCTGCAGCTTGCCGCAAAAGGAGCATTTCAGCTGACCCTTTTCATCGCCGAATTTGAACATCTTATCACCCCTTTACTTTTTTTTACCCGTGAAGATCTCGTCCACGATCCCGTACGCCTTGGCCTCCTCCGCCGACATAAAGAAGTCCCGCTCCGTATCCACAGCGATTTTCTCCATCGGCTGACCTGTATGCTTCGCAAGGATGTTCTGACTGATCTCCTTTAACCTCAGTATTTCCTTTGCATGGATCTCGATATCTGTCGCCTGCCCCTGCGCCCCACCAAGCGGCTGGTGGATAACCACCCTCGAAAAAGGCAGGGCATAACGCTTTCCCTTTGCCCCGGCGGCCAGCAGCAATGCAGCCATGCTCGCCGCCATCCCTATGCACGTGGTCGCCACATCCGGCTTTATATATTGCATTGTATCATAGATGGCAAGCCCTGCGTATATGGCGCCACCCGGGCTATTAATATAAAGGTTGATATCCTTATCAGGATCCTCCCCCTGCAGAAATAGCAGCTGAGCTATAACCAGGTTTGCCACCTCGTCATTTATAGGACCGCCGATAAAGACTATCCTGTCCTTCAGGAGCCTCGAGTAAATATCATAAGCCCGTTCACCCCGGTTGGTCTGCTCGACGACAATCGGAACAAGGTTCATAGTATACCCCCTCCCACTCTGCTCCGGGATATAATCGCTCACGGGTTACGCCCACCCCTTTGCTATTGCATCTAGAATGCGGAAGCAACGCGTTCTCCCTAGATTATTCTCCAAAAACTGCTGAAACCTGCCTCTTGGTATCTATTGGCATCCAATGGTGCACTACAATGGCTAAACCGGAAGCTAAGCGCTACATTCCTTGACAAGGAAGTCGATAGTCTTATCTATCATAATCGTACCCCTGAAGCGTTCCCCTCCCGAACCCAGGGTGAAAGCCTTTCGCACCGACTCCTTATCACGCCCCGTCTTCTGGGAAATCTCCTCCAGTCTGTCATCGACATCCTCATCGGTCACCTGGATGTTTTCCGCCTTAGCTATCGCATGCAACACGAGATTCCTCTTGACCGTGTTTTGTGCTTCCTCCCTGAACTGCTCACGGAAGCTCTTGATATCCTGCCCCACGGCCTCCAGGTAATTCTCCAGGGACATACCCTGCTGCGAGAGATCGTATTTATACTCCGCAACCATCGAATCTATTTGCTGATTTACAAGGGTCTCAGGTAGATCTACCTCGGCATCCTTAACGATGCGGTCGATAATCTCATTCCGAAGCTTCATCTCGGCAAGCCTCTCCTTGGACTTCGCCAAGGAGGATGCAACGCTCTTCCGAAACTCCTCCACCGTCTCCACGCCGCCTACCTTTTTTGCAAATTCATCGTCCACCTCCGGGAGCTCCTTGCGCTTGAGAGCCTGGAGTATCACTTTGAATCTCGCTTTCTTTCCCGCCACCTCTTTATCAGGAAAGTCCTCCGGATATGCGGCCTCGACCTCCCGCTCTTCACCGACTTTAAGCCCGACAAGCTGGTCCTCGAAACCGGGGATCAACCTCCCGCCCCCGATTTCAACGGTGTACTCGCGCGCGCTCATGTCCTTCCCCTGGAGGCCCTCAACGGAACCGTCGAAGTCTATAACAGCGAAATCGCCGCGTTCCGCCACATCCCGTCCTTCGATGTCAACCAGCCTGGCATTTGCCTCTCTTATGGCCTTAACCTGGTTATCGATATCCTCATCAGTAACAGGCTCAACCTTCTTCTCGACCTTTATCTCCTTATAATTCCCAAGCTTTACCTCGGGCCTGACCTCTACCTTTGCCTTGAACTTGAGGGGTTTGCCCTCCTCCATCTGGACGACCTCTATCGATGGCTGATCGATGGGTTCCACCTGGGACTCCTTAACCGCATCTGCGTAGGCCTCTGGCAGCAGGGTATCTAACGCGTCTTCATACAGGGCGGCCTTGCCGACCTTGAGCTCGAAGATCTTTCTTGGCACCTTACCCTTGCGAAAACCGGGCACAGCCACCTTCTGGACCAGTTTGCGGTAACTCCTCTCGAGAGCTCGATCTACCGCCTCCTCCTCCAGCTCGACATCAAGGCTGATGACGTTTTTCTCTAGTCTCTCCACGCTTACCTTCACTTATGCCCACCTCATCTAGCTTTATCACCAGCAGCCGCACGTGTTACGCAAGCTAAAATATCCAGCCTCAAGTCCCTGGCCGATAAATCGACCTGCCGTGCCTCTCTGCTAAGTTTTGCCGATCTGTTGTACTACTATTCTACGCAGTATCGAAGCTTTCCTTCGTAATTTCGCTTTAATTTACCGCAAATCCACGGCCCTTTGCGAGAGTAAGTATATCGCAAAGCCACTTGAAATGCAATATCAAGATGATCAAGATATACCGGCACGCCAGAAGCGGTACAAGAAAACATGGCACTCGCTCACTAGCCACTAGCCCACTAGCACGAGCACCATGTAGAGAAAGGATAGGAGGATGAGGAGGAAATCTATGTGAATTTAAAGCTAATAAAACTGAGGCTATGAGATCAAATCAAACCTGGTCAAACCCGGAATTAAACCTAATGGTAACGCTACGCTATAGGGGCACTAACGTGAACCTTATGAACTCTCCTTCATGCGATAACCTACGCCACGAACCGTCAGGATATACCTGGGATTCGCGGGGTCATCGCCCAGATGCTGGCGGAGCCTGGCTACATGCACATCAACAGTTCGCGTATCGCCAGCATAGTCATAACCCCAGACCTTTTCAAGGAGGAGCTCCCGGCTCAGAACGATGCCCTGATTCGCCATGAGCATCTTTAGAAGCTCATATTCACGGCGCGTCAGGTCAACCTTCTGCCCGTGCGCCCAAACCTGGTGTCTCTGGAGGTCTATCCTGATATCATCGACACAGAGCTCGCTCGACACGAAACCAGCTATCTTCTCATTCCAGTCACGCTGACCCGCCGATCTCCTCAGGACAGCCTTGACGCGGGCGGTCAGCTCACGCGGGCTGAAAGGCTTTGTTATGTAATCATCGGCGCCGAATTCGAGACCGAGGACCTTATCCACCACATCGGTCTTGGCCGTGAGCATTATTATCGGCATCGACATGGCCGCGTCGGCACGAATCTTCCGGCAGAGGTCGAGGCCATTGATCCCCGGTAGCATCAAGTCCAGGAGGATTAGATCGGGCTTCTCGAGCGATGCCTTCTCGAGCGCCGACACACCCTCATAAGCCACCGCCGTGCGGAATCCCTCTTTCTTGAGGGTAAACTCAACCAGTTCAGCGATGGATTCCTCATCATCGACTATCAAGATCTTCTCGTTCAAGACAGACACCTCGCAGGTGGGACCCGCGTCCTGCTGCATGAGCCGAAACTTAAGGGTTACAACCCGATCTGCATGATCTGCATCTTCCGTTATCCCCTCAACCGCTTTTCAGGTCCAAGTATAATAGCCGGGTGTTGCATGCGGTTTTCAAAAAGGTTAACGTCTTGTAAAACAGGTGGCCATTTTCACTTTCCGCCCTGTTAATGATGTTGTCTGGGGAGAAAGCTCATTACCTATCGGCGGGGATTTGTTATGGATCTCCGGCATCCTCAAGGGAACTGCACATCATCGCAAATGATAGGCAATCGCGAGCATCAGGCCCGACGCAGCCCTTATAGTAGCAGACTGTGAACAGAACACATTGCTTATACCAAGCGAGCTCCCGAATGAAAGCACAGCATCGCGGAGGGAGTAAGCGAGCCCGTTTGTGGTCACGCCTTTTACTAAAGGGGTTATCGGGATAAGGGATAACAGGTCACCCGGGTTCCCCTGAAAGGTGAGCGTATCCGGTTCGCCATGATCAGGGGCGATAACCCGGATTTCGCTATGTTCATCTATAATGGCCCCATCAACTCGCCGCATGGCAAGTGACGTAAGAAGAGCGATATTGGCCAGGGTGTGATCGATCCTACCCCCGAGGGCGCCGAGGAGTATAATCCTGTTAATCCCCAGGTCGAGCGCGTAATCCACCGCAAGCTCGGTATCTGTCTTGTCCTTTTCCCTGGGGTATGTAAGGATCATAACCCCCTTCTTCCGCCAGGATTCAAGAACCTCCGGCTTTGTGGAATCGAAATCCCCTATCATTACATGAGGGATCAGGTCAAGCCTTCCTACAACCCCGCTTCCCCCATCCGCGCAGATTATGAAATCGCCCGGGGCCAGAAGGCCCCGGTAGAATCCGTAGAATCCATCATAATCCCCGGCCCCATAGGTCCCATTTGCGAAAATGACAGCACGGCTAAATTCCCGGTTGAACCCGGCCACCTGCGCCCTTTCTCCCACCGAAAAGCCTCCCTGAACGCATCAATGCCTCTATAACTATGGCTGATATGATCAACTCCGGGATGATATAGCTGGCATTGTATACCGCAGAATAGACTACCGGACTCTGCCCCTCTGGGGCATATGAGGCAAAGAATATTACTCCAGACAGAAAATGTATAAGGAAACGAGCTATGCTTCCCAGCGCGGTGCCCACCAGCGGGCGCTTCCTGAAGAAGCCCGCCAGACCAATGGCGGCGAAGGGCAGCGGGTAATCCATTATCAACTGCACAGGATGAATGATGTATGGTTCGACAAGAAGCTTCCCAAACCCCAAGAGCGCGCCGCCTATTACCCCTGCCTTCGGCCCTCTCCTCAGGGCCAGGTAAAGGGTGGGAACCATTTCTAACGATACCGAACCGCCCTGCGGCATCTTGAGGACTTTCACAAACTGAAGAACCAGTGCCAGAGCCACCGCGACTCCGATTTCCGCTATATCACCGGCCCGAATGGCCCCATCACCGGCTCCGGTCGCTCTTTTTGCTCCCGTTGTAGGTTCATCTTCCTTCCCGCCCATCTTTCCTATTCTCTCTGTCATACTCCCCGTCTCCTTTCAACACTCTAATCCTTTCGACTCGACATTCCGGCACCGAGATGCACAGGTGCCTCATTGAACCCTGGTCATCAAACACTGGCGTGTCTGGTTCTGAAAGGAGATAACGTAGGGGGGTACGCACGGGCGATCCTGGCCTGGTATACATAGCTTGGTATGCATAGCTTCCCAGGAAACCGGGCAGGCAACAAAAACCGCCTACCAGAATGAGCAGGCGGAAGGATCCCGAAACCAAATTCTCCCGCTTCCCTACGCTGGTATTACCCAGTGCCGATTGCCCTTCAAGCCCTGCAAATCGGCTAAAGTCAGGTTCTAAGGGTTGGCGTGACTATACTCATCTCATACTCATCTCGAGATGGTGAGATAGTGCCGCCATCTCAGCCTCGTGAGCACCCCTAGCGGTTATCTCCAAAAAAGGCAAGGACCAAGAAAAAAGATCAGCTCTCTATGGCAAATTAAACACCAGACTTCGTTTTTTCACCAAAAGTTCCACCATGTCCCTAATTTTTGGGAGATGTGACTGACTGCCAAAGCCCTCAAACCCTTGAAAACACTGGCGCGCCCGGAGGGATTCGAACCCCCGACAAGCAGATCCGAAGTCTGCGGCTCTATCCGGGCTGAGCTACGGGCGCGCGGAATCTGGACATTTTCATTATACCTTCTCAAGCCACAATGTCAATAGGGTAGGGAGCCAGGGTATGTGTCAAGAACAAAGGGGCAGTCTTCCCTCTGATTTGAAGTTCACTTTTTAATTGTGAGCCCGGTCACACGATACAACGGACGCAGATTCGATGACCCTTTCGCGGGTAACCTCAACCGGGCGAGCTATACAAGGTAGCACACCTGTGGCCTTAGCATACCGCAATCCTGCACGGTTTCCACCGGATTGATTCCTAGCAACAGAGCGTCCCCCCGCTGCTCTCTGTGTTAAATCAAAGCCCCCTTCCCACTCAAAAGCTCCCGAATCGCTCTCACCCATGGTCTATTTGCATGCGGCCCATATAAAGCCGGAATAGCCTTATGCAGCCATCCCGCAGGATCTTCCAATACCCTCTCTTTAACCCGGGCTACTACCTTGGCATCAGCCCTCACTTGCCAGGTGATCCTCTTTGACGCATACGCATGCAGCTCTCCGTTGGCATCCAGCGCCCTTAGCCTCGCCATAGCATCCGCTCCGGCAAGTGTCCACCTCATGCCGCGTTTCTTCATGCGGTTTGCAATCACCTTGTCCACATAGGGCTCAATCGCTCCCATGCCTCGAAGTACCATACCTGATGGTGGCTGCTCTTCCCTAAGCCGGTAGTCGATTAGCTCCCCTTCGTGTTCCTTACAAAAGTTGAAAACTGCCCTTCTCTTCACCCGATTCTCACGAGTCTTCCCATCACCAATTGACGCTTCCATAGTGTCCATGAAAGCCCGTACATCACCCCGGCCAAGAAGACCTATCAGGCTAGATGCCTCTTCCGGTCCAAACGTCGTTCTTATGCTCCGATAAAGGTGGAACCTGTCAATCTGCTTTTGTATACCGTCGAAATAGTCCCTGGCACCATCTACCCATCCAGCACCGTCGCTGCTTAAAACCGTATACGTGCTATGATTGAGATCATACTTCCTGGATAGTCTCGCAGCCGTCGTCTCCCAAAACGCATCAGAACCAGGAAATACCCCGCAGTTTACCATGGGGTTCACAAGTGTATATTCTTTGCTTCCAGGACTGCGCTTCTCCCAGCCCTCGTAGGAAAGCCCGATCTTAACCTCACCGAGCTTCTGCTCCTCCCTCTGGAGGTGTACCATCGTTCCATCAGCCTCAAGGAATAAACATGCCACTTCCTTCCTCTCCCCAGGAAGCTCTTGTGCATATTCAAATACAGCCCGCCGTTGCTCCTCTTGTTCGCGAGATGCCATCTCCCCAAGCTTTCTCGTGAGATTGTGCACGGTGGTATGGCTCGGTGTAGGAAGCCCTGCCTCCTGCCGCCTCTCAACCACCTGGCGAAATGGTT